>DASXPZ010000291.1:0-7101 GCA_036493275.1 Pirellulales bacterium | reverse complement strand
CGTCCTTCAAATGGCCGTGATCGAAGTAGCGGATCGTGGCGCTGGTGAAGGGCTTGCAGAAGGTGGCCATCCCTTGCTGCCACTTCGATTCGCCGACGATCGCCAGCTTTTCGATGTCGCGGAAATGCTTGATATCGAACTTGATGTCTTCCCACAGGGCGCCCAGCTCCCAGCCGTGGAAATCTTCCAGCTCGAGCAAGATGCGGATCTTCCCCCGCTTCTTGATCGCCTGCTCGACTTCCGGCACGAACCACTCATAATCTTGCTTGGTGAGCTTGCCGCTCGCGTTGACGACCAGGGCTTTTCCGGCGGTATCGGGCTTCAATTTGACTGTCATCGCGTCACCTCAAGGTCTGGTGTTCGTGGTCGGGCTTTGTAAACTCGCGGCGAGAGGAAAGCTCTCCAGAAGCCGCGCAAAATCAGCGTACCACATTTCTTGCCGCCGCTGAAACGGTCGACGTAGAATTCCCAGGAGAACGGCATACTGCCACAGATGGGTTGCAAGGTCTGCCGATCTTTTGTGGCTGGGGTCTGTGACCCCGGCGCGCCACCGAACGCGCTCCACCGGCCTCACAGAGGCCGGCCACAGACGGTTTGCTGAAACTCCCCACGCTCACGTAGAATCCCCGCATGTCGATTCCGCAATCTATCCATTCGGCCGATGTTTCGGGCCAGTTAGTCTTCCTCGGCACCGGCACGTCAGTCGGCGTGCCGATGATCGGCTGCGGCTGCGGAACCTGCCAAAGCACCGATCCGCGCAACAAGCGGACGCGCTGCGGACTGGTCCTGGGGCTGCCCGATGGGACGCTGCTGGTCGACAGTCCCCCCGAGCTTCGGATCCAGTTGGTCCGCGAGCAGATCGGGCTGGTCCACGCCGTGCTCTTCACGCACGGTCACGCCGACCATATTTTCGGCCTCGACGACCTGCGGCTCTTTCCGCATTACCTGGGTCACAAGGTGCCGCTGTATTGCGAGCTCGACGTTGAAGAGCGGCTGGCCAAGAGCTTCGATTACGCTTTTAATAACGACCCCAAAACCTACCATCCCGGCGGAATTCCGCAGCTAGAATTTCGGCGGATAACGACCGAGCCGTTCGACCTGCTGGGAACGCGCGTCACGCCGATTCGCCTGACGCATGGACGGTCCCATGTCCTTGGCTTTCGCTTCGGCAACGTGGCCTATTGCACAGACACCAACGGCATCCCGGACGAAAGCTGGCCACTGCTCGAAGGGTTGGACGTGTTGATTCTCGACGCCCTGCGGCATCGCCCCCACCCGACGCACTTCGGCGTCGAGGAGGCCATCGCGGTGGTCCGGCGGGTGCGCCCCAAGCAGACTTATTTCACGCACATTTCGCATGATCTGGAACAAGCGGCGACCGACGCGGAGCTTCCGCCCGACATTCGGCTGGCGTTCGACGGCCTGAAGATCCCGCTAAGTTGATTGCGATCGATTTTTTTCAAACAAGGCAAAACGCGTGGAACCGGATCCTTCGCAACTTTTGGCTCGCCTCCGCTCGCATGGCCAGGAGCACTTGCTGCAATTTTGGGACGAGTTGACGCCGGATGATCGCGCCGTGCTGGCCGCTCAGATTGAATCGATCGACCTGGAGCACGTCAGCGCGCTGCATAAAAAGGCGACCGCCAAGTCGGCGGAAAAAGCCACGGGTTCCTTGGCCGAGCTCGCAGCGCGAGCTGAGCCTCCGCCAGCCGTTCGCCTGGCGGATCGAACCTCGAAAACCGTCGAGGGCGTTACGAGCCAGCTCATGGCAGACCGCGCGCGAAAAGCGGGCGAGCAGGCCCTGGCGGCCGGCAAGATCGGGGTCGTGCTGGTCGCGGGCGGACAAGGGAGCCGGCTTGGTTTCGATCACCCCAAGGGGCTGTTCCCCATCGGGCCGGTTTCGGGGGCGACGCTGTTTCAGATTCTCTTCGAGAAGATCCTGGCGACGCAGCGAAAGTACGGCGCCGACGTCCCGCTCTATCTGATGACCAGTCCGGCCACGCATGGCGAAACGCTGACGGCGCTCGATAAGGTCGACCGCTACGGCTTATCGGCCGATAACGTCCGCGTCTTTTGCCAGGGGACGATGCCGGCGGTCGACGCCAAGACGGGCCGGCTGCTGCTCGAAGAGAAGGGGCGTCTGTTCCTCAGTCCCGATGGCCACGGCGGCATGTTGCAGGCCCTGGTTCGCAGCGGCGCGCTGTTGGACATGCGGCGCCGCGGGCTGACGCAGTTGTTTTACATGCAGGTCGATAACCCGCTGGTCGTGGTCTGCGATCCTTCGTTTATCGGCTATCACCTGGGGAGCGGCAGCGAGGTCTCGACGCAAGTCGTCGCCAAACACGATCCGCTAGAGAGGGTCGGCAATGTCGTCTCGATCGACGGCCGCGTGCAGATCATCGAATACAGCGACTTGCCGGAAGACCTAGCTCGCCAAACCCTGCCAGATGGCGAGCTGAAGCTATGGGCCGGCAATATCGCGGTGCATGTGTTCGACTTGGCGTTTCTGGAGCGGGCCAGCGGCGAGAGCCACTGCCTGCCGTTTCACGCCGCACGGAAGGCGGCGCCGCACGTCTGCGAGACCGGTGAAGTGGTCACGCCCAAGGAGCCGACGGCGATCAAGTTCGAGCGCTTTATTTTCGACCTGATGCCGGCGGCGCGCCATTCGCTGGTGTACGAAGTGAACCAGCAAGAGACGTTTGCGCCGGTGAAAAACGGGTCTGGCGCCAAAAGCGATACGCCCGAGACGGTGCAGGCCCAGATGATGGCGCTCCATCGGGGCTGGCTGACGGCCGCCGGGGCGAAGTTGGATGAAGGGGCGCGCGTCGAGATCAGCCCGCTGTTTGCTCTCGACGCGGCGGCGGTGGCCGAGCGGATCCCCGCTGGACTTCGCGTGACCCAGGATCGATATTTCAAATAGCCGTTTTCTGCGGCTGTATTCAGGCATTTTTTAGCGAAAGACCGACAAGACGATGTTGTACGCCTTGATAATGGCCGGCGGCTCCGGCACGCGGTTTTGGCCGGTGAGTCGCGACGCGCAGCCGAAGCAGTTGTTGAACCTAGTTGGCGAGCGATCGTTGTTGCAAGACACGGTCGATCGTCTCGCCGGACTGGCGACGCCATCGCGGATGATCGTCGCCACCACGGCGGCCCTGGCAGACGCCGTGCGACTACAACTTCCGGAGCTGCCGCCTCACGCGGTGCTCGGCGAGCCTTGCAAACGAGACACCGCTCCATGCATTGGCCTGGTGGCGATGCTAATCGCCAAAAAATCGCCCGAGACCACGATGCTGGTCTTGCCCTCGGATCATGTGATCACCGACACCACGGCGTTTCGCGCGGCGGTGCAGCAGGCCGTGGCGCTAGTCGAAGAAGAGCCAGAACGGCTGGTGACGTTCGGCATTAAGCCCACGTACGGGGCCGAGAGCTTCGGCTACCTTGAGCGAGGTGAAGAGCTCGAGCGCCCCTCACGCAAAGAGGCCGATCAGGGGGTGGTGGCGCCGGCCTACCGAGTCTTGCGGTTTCGCGAAAAGCCGAAGGCCGACGTAGCCGAGGAATACCTGCAAGCCGGCACGTTCTACTGGAACTCGGGGATCTTCGTCTGGAAGGCAAAAACGATCCTGGCGGCGCTCGCCGAGCGCGCGCCGGAAACGTACGCCGCGTTGTCGAGGATCGCCGACGCCGCAGATCGGCCTGACTTCGAAGCGGTGTTCGCCAAAGAATTCGCCGCGATCAAAGGGGTCTCGATTGACTACGCGGTGATGGAACACGCGAAAGAGGTGGTGATGATCGAGGCGCCGTTTGATTGGGACGATCTCGGCAGTTGGCAAGCTTTGGCCCGGCAGCGCGGCGAAGACGCCGACGGCAACACGGTTGTAGGGCGCCATCTCGGCCTGAACACCAGCGGGACCATCATCTATGACTCAGGGGATCACAGCCATTTGATCGTCACGGTCGGGCTGGAAGACCTGATTGTCGTCCGCACGCACGACGCCACGCTGGTAGCCCACAAAAAAGACGAGGAAAAGCTGCGGGAAGTGGTCAAAATGTTGCATGAACAGGGTCGTCGGGAGCATCTATAATTACATGCGCCCGATTTTCCACGTCTTCGGCCCCAGAACGCTCGCGCCACGATGACCAACACTTCTGCCCATGCGCCGGTTGGCCGCGTCGCTGGAATTGATTACGGCACGGTGCGGATCGGGATCGCGATCTCGGACGCGCGCCGCACGCTGGCCAGCCCTTTGGAGAATTACACTCGTCGCTCGCAGCAGCTCGACGGCGCCCACCTGGCTCGCCTGGCAAAGGAAGAGCAAGTTTCGCTGTTCGTCGTGGGGCTGCCGGTTCGCATTGATGGCCAGGAGAGCAAAAAATCGCTCGAAGTCCGCCGTTTCGGCCAGTGGCTGCAAGAAACGACCGGGGCGCCGGTAGAGTATTTCGACGAGCGCTATACGAGCCGCGAGGCGCAACAGCTCTTAGGCGCGGCCAACCTGAGCAAGCAGCGACGCAAAGAGCGGCTCGATAAGCTGGCAGCGCAGATTTTATTGACCGCGTATCTCGAATCTGCAGGGGGCGTATCGGCCCCAGGATCACTGGACGACTGACGCATGGCGAAACTAGTCATCGGTTGCGGATACCTGGGACAACGTGTCGCCGAGCGCTGGCGTCGGCAAGGGCACGAAGTCTTCGCCCTGACCCGCCATCGCGAGCACGCCGTAAAGTTCGCCGGCGCCGGTTTGACTCCGATCATCGCCGACGTGATGAAACTCGGCACGCTCATCGGACTTCCGCAGGCCGATGCGGTCCTCTATTCCGTTGGATACGACAGCAACCAAGGGCATAGCATCGAAGAAGTTTATCTGATCGGTCTGATGAACGCGCTCAACGCGTTGCCGCCGGAGACGGGGCGCGTGATGTATATCAGCTCGACGGGCGTCTACGGCGACGCTGACGGCGAGTGGATTGATGAATCGAGCCCCTGCAATCCCGACCGCTCCGGAGGCAGGGCCTGCCTGGCAGCCGAGGACGCGCTCCTGTCGCATCCGCATGGCAAGAACTCGATCATATTGCGGATGGCCGGCATCTACGGGCCCGGACGTATACCGCGCCGCGAAGCGTTCAACTCCGGCCGGCCGATGGCGGTGATTCCGACGAACTGGTTGAACTTGATTCACGTCGACGACGCGGCCAGCGTGGTGCTGGCGGCCGAAAAGGCGAAGCAGGCGCCGCGAACGTACGTCGTTTCGGATGGCGTCCCCGTGCAGCGTGGCGAGTACTACACGGAGTTGGCCCGTCTGCACGGCGCCCCTGCGCCGCGATTTCTGACGGCGGATCAAACCTGGCCGGGACCGGTCCGCCCCAGCAACAACAAGCGAACCAACACCGCGAGAATGAAGGCCGAGCTGGATGTGCGAATGGCATATCCGAGCTACCGGGAAGGGCTCGAATCGATTACGGCCTCGAACCGCACGATTGGCGGTTAGCACGACCCAACATGGACAGGGCGCCGCCTCGAATGTCCTTGAGGGGTGACGATTCGCAGGCTAACTATCTTCACCCATTCGGGTGGAGCCCCCTGCATTTTCGTCTGATTTTTGGCGCTCGCCGCACAGCGTCTGATCGGCGTCGCGTTTAATCATCCGACCGGACTTATTTTTTCGAGCTAGAGTTTGAATCGAACCGGGCGACTGCAACAATAGATGGTAAGCAGGGCCCGAATATGTTTCGCCAACTTTGTGGGCGCGTGACGGGAGAACTTATCGATGGACAATCACGACTTCGTCAACGAGCACGACACTGCGGATACTGACAACCCAAAAAAGCATCTTAAGAATCGCGGTCATCGCGCGAAAGAACGATTGCTGCGGTTTGAACTGCTGGAGTCGCGGCGACTGATGGCGGGTGACACGGTCCAATTCGGAATCCCAGGCTCGGACCTGGTCGCCACTCCCGGCGAACAGACCTTTGGTGTGAACGCCCTACCAGCGACCGACATTCCGAATGACTTGCCGAACGGGACGATCCTCGCCACCGCGCTCCCCTGGATGGTCGCCGATGGCTCGATGTCCTTCGTCCCCGGAGGCGCCGCCGGCGTGGCGCTGCGCACGCCGTCGTTAGAAGCTGGCGTGCTGGGTAACTTTGCGCAACTGTGGCGTGGAAGTTACGGAGCGATCACCGAGGTCCCCAAGCCCCCTCAAGAAGACGTTACGACTCCCGAAACGCCGCAAGCCGGTTTGCAACTCGATCTCGACATCGAAGACGTCCTGACTGTTCTGGCGACGAACCGTTAACGCCGGAAGCCTTCGCGCTTCGCGGAGCCTAGCGCTCGGCTCGAGAGAAATAGAGGCGGGCGCTAGATGGCGGTGGGCGGGTTTCGTTACGGGGTGTTTATCAATTCGCGCCGTTGCGACTCTGCCGGTCTATTTCTTCTGCCCAATCGTTCGCTCGATGAACGAGCGAATGTTTTGTTGCGTCTTCTCGCTCGACCAATTAGTAAAGATTTCATTGTCGTCCGAGGGCGCTCGTCGCTCGGCCGCTTCGACCAAGGGCGATCGTAATTGCCGCTTGGTGATGGCGAACGTCTCGGCAGGGACTGCCGCCAATTGTCGGGCGACGGCGAACGCCCGGTCGAGTAGTTCTTCTTGTTCGATCACTTCCTCAACCAGTCCGAGTGCGTGCGCTTCGCTTGGAGATACGAGCGCGGCGGTGTAGATCAGCCGTGCGAAGTGTTCTCTGGGAATCGCCGCGCGGGCGATTTCGAGCGGCCAGGTCGGAAAGGGGACGCCGACCGCCAACTCGGTCAGCCCGACGCGACCTTCTCCCAGGGCCAGCAATCGGTAATCGGCGGCCATCATAATGATAGCGCCGCCGGCGATGGCGTGGCCGTTGACGGCCGCCACCAGCGGGCGCGGAAATAACACCATCCTGCGCAGCGCGCGAGAAAGCGCCGGCAACAGCGATTGCAGATACGCCACACCGCCGCCGGTGATGCTCGGCAGATCCATGCCGGCCGAAAAACTACGCCCTTGCCCGGTGATCACCAGCGGCTGGGCGCTGTCGGCTTCAACTCGCGCAAAGGCTGCGTCAAGGGCGTCGAGAAAC
>DASXPZ010000290.1:0-5276 GCA_036493275.1 Pirellulales bacterium | reverse complement strand
CCTTTTCTAGACCAGGTCCAGGATTGTCATCGTTGAAGAATGGGGGCCGGACACGCGGAGCCTGCGCCGCTTCGTAGCGCAAGTGAAACCCGTCGAGTCGCCAATAAAAAGCGACCGACACCAAAGAACAATTTTTAGCGCCGATTCATAAAACCGGCTTGCCGCTCAAAACACAATCGTGTCGCCAGCGACTTTCAGGTTTCGGATCGAGCGCTTAAGAGCCGGCCATCCCGCGACGGAGACGTCCGAAAAAGATGTTTCTTGTGTCACGATACGCGCCTGCGCGAGGCAACTCGCGCCGGCGCGTTTTTTGTTTTGCGCTCGAACCCGGCGTGAGAAGGAGTGAGGAACTGCGCCCACTTGACGGACGCTTTTTGAGAACACTAATCGGCGCTAATCTTCACTAATCAGCATTAGTGAGAATTAGTGTTGATTAGTGTTCCTACTCGCCCCTTGTCTTCGTCGTGTCGTTGTGTCGTCGTGGTTAACAATGACGGAGCGAAGGAGGAAAGCAAACCACAACGACACTACGGCACAAGAAGAAAAAGAATGGATGGGACGGCAGTCAATGGGCGAAAACCGCACACGATTGATGTGCGTGGCGCCGCCCCGGGTACCCTCTCCCGTATGCTACCGCACACCAGCTTCAGCCGGCGCGATTCGGGTGCGAGAAAATCACGCTGCAATTCGTTCCGCCAAAGCCGAACGAATTGCTCAGAATCCACTGCAACTCGGCCGGCTCGGTTTTGCGCACCACAGGCAAGCCGGCGACGCATGGGTCGGGGTCTTCCAGGTTGATGTTTGGGGCGATGAAGTTACCGTTCATCATCAGGATGGAGAAGATTGCTTCCAGCGAGCCGGCCGCCCCCAGCGCGTGACCGGTCATTGATTTGGTGGATGAAAAACGAGGCGTCTTGGCGCCAAAGACGCAGCGGATGGCGTCGATCTCTTTCGAATCGCCGACGGGGGTCGACGTGCCGTGAAGATTGATGTAGTCGATTTTTTCGAGCCCGACGCCGGCGTCTTCCAGGGCCACGCGCATGGCGGCGGCGGCGCCTTTGCCGTTGGGGGCCACCATGTCTTCCCCGTCGCAAGTGGCGGAAGCTCCTTCGAGCACGGCCCAGATCTTGGCTCCGCGAGCGACGGCGAGCTCCATTTTCTCCAAGACCAAAATCCCCGCGCCGCCGGCAAAGACAAAACCGTCACGGGCTTTGTCGAGCGGGCGCGAGGCTCGTTTCGGCTCGTCGTTGAACGCGCTCGACAGCGCCGTCATACCGTCGAACGCCGCGGCAGAGATCGTATTCACGTCTTCCGATCCGCCAGCGAAGACGCGATCTTGCCGCCCGCTGCGGATCAGATCCATGCCGATCATCAGGGCATGCGCCGAAGTGGAACAGGCCGAAGTGACAGTGTAAGAATGTCCGTGAATGCGAAACAGCACGCCCAAGTTGGCGGTTAGAGACGAGCCCATGATCAGCGGCACCCAGTAGGCGCCCACCTTGGACCCGCCGCGGCTTTTCAGTCGCTCGCCCAGTTCGACAGCGTCGGGCATGCTGGCCCCGGCGCCGGTCCCCATGACAATTCCGGTGCGCGGGCTTTCGACTTCGTCGTTCGACAATCCGGAGTGGGCTACAGCATCGCGCATCGCCGTGGCAGCCAGCAGCGCGGAATCGCACAGAAAGCGATTTTCCTTCCGGTCGAACAGCTCGCGCAGCGGTTCCGCCTCTACGTTGCCGGCGACTTGCGAGCGCAACCTGGCGTCGGACCACAAGGGGCGCATCGAGACGATACCCGACGCGCCGGCCCGCAGCGCTTCGGAATTTGCTTCAGCTCCTCTACCCAACGCGCTGATTACACCGAAACCCGTTACCGCGACTTTTGTCCGTGTCATGGATACTCGTAGTCCAGATTGGAGAAGAGACCGACCATAATCCCACTTACTTCGACTGATACTTTGCCGTCGACTTCGGCGATCGCTTCCGCGAAGGCGATCGGCGTCGGCTTCTCGGCGATCTTTTTGAAATCGAGCCGATAGGTGATCAACTTGTGGTGCGGACGCACCTGCTCTCGAAAAACGACCTTGCCGGTGCGCAGAGCCCGGCCGCGTCCGTCAAAGCCGCTGTGCATCAAAAAGAAACCGGCCAACTGTAAAATAGCGTCTAGCTGAAACACCCCAGGCATCACCGGATCGCCCTGAAAATGCGAAAAGAAGAACCATTCCTTGAAGAGCACGTCCTTTTCGGCGTGAACCATTCCTTTGCCGAATTGCCCTCCTTCGAGCCGGATTTCCGGAACGCGATCGAACATCAACAGCGGCGGCGCAGGCAGGCGCCGCACCTTCTCTTTGTCATGAACGCAAAGCTCCAGAACCTGCTTTTCGTCATAGGACGTATTCGTGATGCTCATCCTTCTCCTACCGTTCGATAATGGCTGCGCGATCTGGGACCGCCGCTGATCCGCGGCAGGCGTGATTTCGATCCGAGGAGACAGGCGTAGCAACGCGAGCGATTGTCCCGAGAGCGCTCCCTCGGAGTAGGGCAATGTTCTCACGGCCGCGAAACTCCCGGCGATCGGCTAGCTTTATAACGCAATTCGGTGAATCGGAAGAGCGCAACTCGGCAAGGCGCCGTCCAACGATGCACATAGTAATACGACCAGCAGCGCCGTGAGAATGCCGAATTCGACCCTTCTGGGCCGATCTTACAGCCTTTTAACGCAGACGCGGCGAACCCGTGACAACGAACCTTCGCCTAACTTGCCATGCCTGCCCGAATGGACATCAAACCAACTGCTGGCATACGCCGACAGAATTGACGAGCGCCATCGGACATCGGGATGCCTGTCGGACGGATGAACCTTGAGGCGCCCCCCACCACGGCAGATTTGCCCAGCAGCGCACACCTGTGGATCGAGGCGAGGAGATTGTTGCGGCGTGGATGAGAGGAGTTCAGCGGCGTTACGGCTCATGTTTCCAGGAGCGCTACCATGTGTTTCGAGCATTGCTACGGAGCGTGGTCACCCCTACCTACATCTCCGAATTGCGCGGTTTGAATGGTCGCAACGAACAAGCGGGGATCGGGCTGGCGTTTTTTTAGAGCCCATTCCCAGAGTTGGTTGCAACTCGCTCCACAGCCGCCTAAGTTGGTTGCTTCAGGCAGAAGTGGGCGCCGCCGGTGGGCCCTCGGAACGACAACCGGCTTTCTTCGGTCGAACGACGTCGAGCATGTCAGGATCGAATTCATCGGCGCCACTCTTGGGCTTGGATCGGCTGCCATATCATCGCCGTCTGGTCGAGTTCCTCAAGCGGACTGATCGCGAAGTTTGGGATTGGTTTGCCCGCCGCGGGAGTGAGGAAAAAGCCGCCGAGAACGTCAAGTTCGAATTGTTGAAGGCGACCTACCGTGTCGAACGTGATACGCAGCCCGCGCTGTACGAAATGGCCGACGAAGTGGCCGCTCATCTGGGCGTCGTCGCCCCGGTGACCATCTATCAGGCGCAAAACCCAATCGGTCTGAACGCATCGCTGTTTTACGCGCCGGGCCACGTCCATCTTGTCTTGCACGGAGCGATCACTGCGCAGTTAACGCCGGTCGAGGTGCGGGCCTTATTGGGTCATGAGTTGGCCCACTACCACTTGTTGCACAGCCACGGGGGCGACTTGTTGACGGCTCAGTCGATGCTTGCCGCCGTGGCGAGCGACAATCGTTCGCACTCCGCCTATGCTTCCAGCAGCCGCCTGGCGCAGCTTTATTCCGAGATCTTCTGCGATCGGGGCGCGTTCGTCGTGACGGGTGATCTGCTGAGCGTGGTCTCAATGCTCGCCAAGATCTCGACCGGCGTAAGCGAAGTGAGCGCCGAAGGCTATTTGCGGCAGGCGGACGAGATTTTCGCCAAGGAAGATGCGTCCACGGCCGAGATTTCACACCCCGAGTCATTCATTCGCGCCCGCGCGGTTAAGCTATTTGCCGAAGTCGGCTCGGCGGCGGATGGCCCGGTGGCGCAGATGATCGAAGGCGCCCCCGGCCTGACAGAGCTTGATCTATTGTCGCAGCAGCGCGTGAGCGAAGCGACGCGGCGTTTGCTCGACGCCCTGTTGTGCCGCAAATGGTTCCAGTCAGACTTGACGCTGGCGCACGCGCGGTTGTACTTCGAGGATTACGCCCCGCCGGAAGACCTGCTCGAAGATCGCGAACTTGCCAACAGCGTCCAGGCCTGGTCTGATTCGCTTCGCGATTACTACTGTTTTGTGCTGCTCGACTTCGCATCGGCAGACCGCGATCTGGACGAGGCGCCGCTCGCGGCAACGCTCTCGGTCGCTGAACAGTTGGGTGTCAAGCCGCGCTTCATGGAGCTGGCCCGGCAGGAGCTCAAACTACGCAAGAACCAGGTGGAGAAGATCGACGAGCAGAAAGAGGCCCTCCTGGCGGCCGCCGATCGGGCAGCGCTGACTTAACCATGGAACTCCACGACTTTCTAACGCAGTGGATCGCCGCCGAGGGCGTCTCGACTGAAGACGTGTTGGCCGGCTTTCTCCCCCTGCTGCGTGACGTGATCAACGCGCATCTGGCGGGCTGCGTGGCGCCGCTCGAGGGACTGAACGAGTTGCGCGTCGAGCAGCATCGCATCTGGTTTGAAGAAGCAAAGCGCCAAACGCCGCGATCAAACGCGGCCGGAGTGTCCCGGATCGAATTGCAAAGCCGCGCCCGCGTCGAGATTCTGGCCGAGGCGCGCCGCGCGACAGACGCCGACGACGGCTCCGAGACCTTAGTGCGATCCGAAATCGGCGAACGCGGAGCTCCGATTCAGCGATCAGTTTATCTCCCCGGTTATGTGACGTGGGAACACGAGCTTGGGCATCATGACCCTCTGACAGACGTCTTCAGCCTGGGGATGTTGCTCGCCAGCCTGGCGTGTCCGATCGACCTGACACAGCCCGAGGCGCTCGAGTCGTTCGTGGCCCATCGCCGAAATCTGTTTACGCTAAATCCTGCGCTCCACCCGGTGCTGGCACAGGCGATCCTGCGGATGACGGAGCTCGACCGGCATCGCCGCGCGCAGGACCTGTTGGGGCTTTTGCACAGCCTGGAGAACTACCGCGATCAAACGGTCTCCTTCGAGCTCGACCTGGCTCGCATTCCTGGCTTTCGCACGCGCGACTCCAGCACGCGGCGCGAGGCAATCTTGACGCGGCTTCGCGATCGGTTGTTCGACGTGTCACGCCGTAACAACCTGTTGCATCACCGACCGACGATGCAGAGCGTGAACTTAACGCACGC
>DASXPZ010000289.1:0-3029 GCA_036493275.1 Pirellulales bacterium | reverse complement strand
GGGAGCTCAGTCCGCTCGGCCGTGCAGGCAGTCTGGCGGCCGTCAGCCCAAACGATCACGCCGATCCAGGTGAGCTTTGGCTTAGCGCCCGCCACGGCGGATTCGCTTGCCCCTTCGGAAATCGTTGCGCTAAGTTGCACTACACCGTCATAGCCGAGTGGCTTCCCTTTGAACGAAGTGGTGAACTGCATGTCGGCGAGCGCCGGCGAAATCAGTGGCGATGTCAGATCGCCGTGGGCCACCTTGCCCGCGAGCTTGCCCGGTTGCCCGGTCAGTTCCAGTTTGATCGTCTCTTCCTTGCCATCGGCAGCGGCGAACTTCACGGTCCAGCCGCCGCGGAGATCGAGAGGGGCCTCGGGCTCGATCTCGAATCGCTGACCGTCGACCCAAGTTTCGAGCAACTTCGTTTTGTCGTTGAACAGCTCTCCGCCGGCCACGACGATATTCGCAGCCTTGCCGACTTCGAGCGTCCCCAGTCGATCGGCCACGCCGAACAACTCCGCCGGCGTTACAGTGAGCGCCGTCAGGGCCGCCTCGGGCGTGAGACCTCGCTTGACCGCTTTGCGAACGCCGGCCAGAAAACCGCTCGCGTCTTTCAATCCTTCAGTGGTAAACGCGATCCGCACGCCGGCTTCGGCCAACCGCGCGGGATTCTCGGGCGCCAAGTCCCAGTGCATCAATCGCTCGAGCGAAACATTGGCGGCCGCTTCCGGCGTAGCCACGTTAGGCGCCTTGGGGAAATTCAACGGCACAATCACGGCGCGGCCAGACTCTTTTACCTCGGCCAGCCGCCGATATTCAGAACCTGAGCCGTTGACGATGACGTCGAGTCCGAATTCGTCGCCAATCCGATCGGCCCGCAGAAAGTAGAGCTCATCGGCGGCGTCGATAATCACCGGGAGCTTGCCGCCAAGGTAGCCGCGCATTACGGCCAGCGCGTCGCTCCGTTCGGGTCGCGGGACTTCTTTCCCTTGCTGATAGGCGTCCCACGCCTGGCCATGCCAACCGGCGTCGTAAAACGCCTGGCGAACTAATGTGTAGGCGCCCATCGGCGAGTTGGGATAACCCCCTCCGCCGCGAGCGGTGGTCAACTTCAGATGAAGCGCCACCTGATCCTTGAGAATTGATTGTTTGCCTGATTCGTCGGCTGTGTTGACCAAGACGCTCGTCCCTTTGACGATGCCGGCCGTCGGGGCGACCAGCCTCGCAGTGATCCCCTGGCCGCGCAGTTTGCGATTCGCGCCGGCGTCTGCGGTGTACGCCTGGCTGACGCGAACTTGCGGCGTGATGTGCGGGTTCCAATAGCCGGCGCCCCCCGAGGTCTCGCCTCCACCGCCGCGTTGGCCGGAGCGCGGGGCATCCCCTGCTAGTTGGCCGTCAGCGTCGATGAAGCCGGCGTAGAGGGTTTTCCCCTCGGCGTTCCAGACTTGCGCGTCGCCGGTAATCTTGACCTGTTCTTTGGGGCCAATCGCCACGATCAGGCCGTCGCGAATCACCACGACGCCGTTGTCGATCGTCTGCTTAGGCGAAACGACGATTTTGCCGCCGACGATCGCGTGCGAAGTGGCCGACGTCTCGCGCAAACCCGGAAAAGGCGCCGTGCGCGGCGCGGCCCAGGAATGACCCGAAAGCAAAACCGCCAAGAGGCCCAGGCCGACGCCAGCGGCAGCGAGGCGGGATCGAAGTGAGAACGTCATGAGTGGCTTGTCCATTGATCCGTGAATAGCGCGATCGGGGAAGAGCGCGGAAGGCGATTCGGACGGGGTCAACGAGCGAAAAAACTTCGCCGCGAACCGCGCCGGCGGGCAGCCTTTGACAATAACTGACGGAATCCGAGCCCGCCAGCGGCCGAGACTTCCCTTTTCACCCAATCGTCACGGATCTTACGACCCGTTTAACCGCGCAGAGCCGGCAACATCAGACCGGGGAGTTTCCACCATGCCGGACGAACGGTCAGATCGAGCGTTTTACGGGCCAGGATGTGCGCCGTGCGATGCGTGGGGAACCAAAAGGGCTTTGGCGTCATGGTCAGCGGGCCCTCAACGACGGTCTTCTGAGCGTCGTCCAACAGGTACGTGTTGTGGACCCAGCCCAGGCCGCTTTTGGGGTCGGCAAGAGATCCCTCGGGGAAGCCACCCCAGGGGGTGCACATCAGGGCGTAGCTGATCGCTGGCCAATGATTCACCCCAATCGTGCCAAAGCGCATCCGCGTGAGGGCTTTTTGAAAGCGATCTTCGTTGCCGGGCAATTTGCGCGAGGCGGGATGGATCATCACGCCGGCCCCCAGGTTTCCCCACAACCGGTCGTTGACGAAGTCCGGAAAGGCTTCGAGAAACGCCTCGGTCGAGGGGACGTCGAGCGCCGTCTCGGCGCAGACGCAGACGAACGATTCTTCGTCGAACAGATACGAATCTTGCTCGGGCGAAGCATCGCGCCGGATCGTCCAGGGAAGCGTGCCGGCGGGGCCTTCCGTCGGCGGGCGGCCGGCGAAGCGGGCGTAGCGCTCCTCCGCGCCCGGATAATACGCGCGGCGGCGCGGGATCCGCGCCAGCACGGCTTCGAGCTTGTCCAAAAACTTCTGCCGATCGGGCCAGCAGCGGGCCGTGACGATCATCTTGGTGGCGATGCAGTTGAACGAGGCGTTATTGGTAATCATCGCCGCCACGTTTTCGGCCTGAAAATCGAGCTGCTTGTCGGTGTACGGACCGGGGACAATTACCCAGGGGGTGACATTCCCCAACTCGCTGGTGATCCGCTTTTGCAACCGCGCGGCGCCTTCGGCCTTGCGGCGCTCTCGCTCCGGACCTGGCGGGCCCCACACGATTGTCTCGTGCGAGAAGACGCTGCCGGTGATGTGGACCTCGTCGACCAGCGGATGCTCGACCGCGTAACTGCCGCTCTCGGCGCCGCCGTAGATAATTCGCAACACTCCCTCTTCCAACAACGGGGCCAGCGCTTGGGCGAAGATGCCCCCCAGGTATTCATTCACTGGGTTCATCTTCAGGTGGACGACCTTGCCCTCTTGAAAC
>DASXPZ010000288.1:0-3094 GCA_036493275.1 Pirellulales bacterium | reverse complement strand
GAAGATTTTTTGGCGGTACATCCACAGACAGACGAGCCACATCACGAACAGCACGGCGACGCGTTCGACGATCGGCACGTAGGGCTGGTAGTCTTCGACAAGATGGCTGGCGATATTCTTGTAGACGTCCTTGCCAAAGTGAGTCATCAATCGACCGTGAATCCAGCCGTCGAGCATCTTCGACATGACATAGATCGCGATCGAGTTCATGCCGACTACTCGCAGCGGAAAGCTCCAGGCGCGCAGGCCGACACAATCGATCACGGCGTAGAAGGCAGACAAGATCAACAGCACCCAGCCGGCGCTGAAGATCGCCCACGATGGCGTCCAGATCACCTTGACGATCGGGCAGATCCCGGCGACGTCGATCAACTTGCCGACCCCGAGCGCAATCACGCCGGCGCCGGCCATGATGCCGAGCTTTTGCCACTTGCCGCGCGAGCCGCGGAGCATTTCGCCCGTCATCAGGCCGAAGATCATGGTGGCCAGCGACGGAATGAAGTTCAACGTTGGATAGCCGGAACCCTCGCGGAGGAATTCATTTTTGCGCGGGAACTGATTCAGAAACCAGCGATCGAACGCGGCGGCCGCGTTGGTGTTCTTCGCCCAATGCTGCTTAAACCCGTCGACATGGTTCTTCTCGGCCCAGTCTTCTGTGACGCCGACGCGAGCGTAATCGAAATCGGGCCCTGGCAGGGGATACGCGGCAAAGGCCACCCAATAGCCGATCAGAATCACCGCGGCCGCCACGCCTTGCACCCAGCGCGGTCGATTCCAAAGCAGGAACAAAAAAGTGTAGCCCAGCCCGATCTGGCTCACTACGTCCATGAACGTCCAGTTCGTGGTGTCTCCGGAGCGGAGAAAGACGCCGAGCAATACCAGCACAATCGATCGCCAGACGGCGTGTCCCAACATCCGCAAGTACGATTGCCCCTTGGCGGCCCGCGCGGCGTATGAATACGCCATCGCCACGCCCACCATGAACATGAACGAGGGCTGAATCAGATCCCAGAATGCGCACCCCAGCCACTGGAGACCGAGGACACGCACCTTAAGATTAGGCTGAATCAGATCCCAATACTCGCCACCCAACCACTTAACGTGGCTGAAGTGATAACCAAGAGGTCCCCAAAACTCACTCTCCTTGAATTTGTTGGCGACCTGCGGAAAGCCGAACCCCTCCGACGCCATGACCAGCATGATGAAGCCGCGATAGGCGTCGAGCGATAGCAATCGAGGCGGCAATCCTTTGGCAACTGGCACGGCCCCGCCCGTCTGCACGACGCCGGGCGCGGCGGGCGAAGTTTTCACGGCCTCCTTGCCAGCGTCCTTCGCAGGGGCCTTAACCACTGGGCTCGTCGGCTGCTTCGGCTGCGAAACGTCGTACGTTGAGCTCATCGGAATTCACCATGCCAAGTGCGTGCGTGTCACCGCAAAACAGTCTACCGCAACGGCGCGGAGCCGAGTAGCAATTTCGGCCCGCTGGACGACGACTGATTTCCTGCCAGAATAGCGGCGTATCGCTCCGTTCTATCGCGAGCACGCTCTTCCCCTCCGTTCCTTCGTCCGCTGCAACAAACATCATGGATGCTGAAATCCTCTCGATCGGCGATGAACTAACTAGTGGGCAGCGTCTCGACACCAACAGCCAGTGGCTTGCCGAGCGGCTGGGCGAAATCGGCGTTCGCGCCCTCTACCACACCACCGTCGCCGACGATCTCGACGCCAACCTCCGCGTCTTTCGCGCCGCCGCCGAAAGGGCCGACGTCGTCATCGCCACCGGCGGGCTCGGCCCCACGGCCGACGATCTGACGCGCGAAGTGCTGGCCAGTTTGATCGGCGCCGAGTTGATTTTGCATGAGGACATTGTCGAGCATATTCGCGGGCTGTTTGCGCGCTTCGGCCGGCCGATGCCCGAGAAGAACACCGTCCAGGCCTTATTTCCCGTCGGCAGCCGCGTGATTCCGAATCCCACCGGCACGGCGCCCGGCATCGCGCTCGATGTCCCGCGCGCCGGCAAGCCTCCCTCGCGAATCTTCGCCTTGCCGGGCGTGCCGTCCGAGATGTTCCGGATGTGGAATGACACCGTTGGGCCGGAACTGGCCCGTCTCTCGGGCTCGCCGCAAGTGATCCGGCATCGATTGATCCGCTGCTTCGGCGTCAGCGAGAGCGAGCTCGAAGGGCGTCTGCCCGACCTGATTCGCCGCGGCCGCGCGCCGAGCGTCGGCATCACGGTCAGCGCCGCCACGATCACGCTGCGTATCACGGCCCAAGGGAGCAGCGACGCCGAATGCCAGGCGCTGATGGATCCGACCGCCGCCACCATTTACGAGTGTCTCGGCAATGTAGTCTTTGGCGAGGGGGACGACGAGCTGGAAAATGTCGTCTCGAAACTACTCACTGAGCGCAGCTTGACGTTGGCCACGGCCGAGTGGGGGACTGCGGGGCTCGTGGCGCACAAAATGCACGAAGCGGCGCCTTCGCCTGGCCCTTACACCGGCGGCGTTGTGGCGATGAGTCCTGAATCGCTCGAAAGGCTCTTGGGCGTTTCGCCCGATCTGATCGCCGCGCATACGGCAACCAGCGGCGAAGTGGTGGCGGCGATGGCCCGCGGCTGCCGTGAGCGCATGGGGAGCGATCTGGCGCTGGCAGTGAGTCAATTCCCCGACGTCACGCCCCGCGCCAAAACGCCGGAGCGATTGCACCTGGCGCTGGCGACGCCCGACGACGTGATCGTCCGCTCGGCCCCCCACTTCGGCAGCCCGGACATTTTGACCACGCGCGCGGCCAAACAGGCGTTGAACCTGGTCCGGCTGGTTTTGTTGGAGGGGGCGTCCAATAAATCGGCGTCGTAGGCGAATCTACCACAGTTCGTGGTAATCTCGCGATCGAGCAATTGCCCCCTTCCGGAGACCCAGGCCGTGAACGCCAAATGGTACGTGCTGCGCGACGGCGTCACGCAATACGGCCCCTACGACGAAGAGCAGCTTCGCCTGCTGGCCGAAGAGGGGCGAGTAGTGGTGACCGATCTGCTCTGGAAAGAGGGAACGGCCGATTGGGTTCGCGCGTCGAGCCTGGCCGACCTGTTTCCGTT
>DASXPZ010000287.1:0-1870 GCA_036493275.1 Pirellulales bacterium | reverse complement strand
CGCCATTGCCGATCAGCGCATGCAGGTCGTCACCAATATCCCGATGGGTTTGCTTTACCACGCGGTCGGCGATTATCGGCGGGCAATAGAATTTTTCCAATGGAACGTCGATCGGTTGGAGCGCGATTCAACGCACGAACGTTTTGGGCTGTTCGGCCTGCCATCGGTCTTTTCGCGAGTTTTCCTGGCTTATTGCTATTCGGAGCTTGGCGAGTTTGCCAAAGCAAATGCCGTTGTCGAAGAGGCGATAAGTATTGCCACGGCCGCCGACCACACATTCAGTCAGGTTTATGCGTATTTAGGCCTCGGTTACCTGCACATTCGCAAGGGCGATTTCGAGCGCGGCATCGCGGTGCTCGAACGCGCTTTGGAGCTTGGTCAATTTTCTCAGATTCCGGTCGCGTTCGCCTATGGCGCCTCGTATTTGGGCTACGCGTTGGTCCATGCCGGGCGCGTGACGGAAGGCTTGGCCTTGCTGGAGCGAACCACTGACGAGGCGATATCGTCGCGGTTCGTGGCTCGTCACTCGCTGCGGCTCGTTTATCTGAGTGAAGCTTATCTGTTGGCGGGCCGCTACGACGCCGCCGCCGCAACCGCGCAAACTGCTCTCGACTTGGCGCAGAAACACAAGGAACGCGGCCACGAGGCCTATGCATTGAGGGTGATGGGCGAAGTGGAGCGTCTACACGACCCTGCCGCCGCGGCGACTTACTATCGAGACGCGCTGCAAATCAGTAACGCGCTGTCGATGCGTCCGCTCGAGGCGCAATGTCATTGGGGACTGGCGCGGCTGTTACGTGAGACGGAGGGTCCCGAGCGATCGGTCGAGCATATTGCGCTTGCAAAAGCGCTGTTTCGTGACATGGAAATGACGAGCTATTTAAGACAATTGGACGCTGACTTTCAGAATTTCGGCGCTAAGCGCTTGTCGACTATCGCGTGTAAGCTTAACCTCCAGTTGCACTCGTCAGAAAATTCGCGATTGTTTGAACCAGGAGGCATTACGATGCCCGTGAAAGACTATGAAGCGCTGGTCAATGTTGTTACGCAACTGCGTTTGAATCCGCCTTATCAGGCTGCAGAGGCGATGCGCCGTCGCTCTGGAGCCGCGGCGATGGCCGCCGCACCGCTCGGTTCTACCTACCGAGCAAGGCGCCATTCTGTTGATGATCGGCACCTGGGAACGGATCGCCCTCATGGCAAAAGCGCTCAGCGCCAGCCAGCGGCAGATGTTCTATCGATCAACGCCGGTGTCGCTGATGATGAATGCGCTTAAGCCGGCGATCGACGCGCTTGGCGGGACTGAAAATCTGTCACCGGAATTCGCCCAGCTCAATAAAAGCTACGACAGCTTTTTGAAGACCAGCGCGGGCGCGCAGTTCCGATCAGGCGCGGCGCAGGCCGTTACCGCGTTGTTCGCCTAAACGCCGCAAACAGGTCGGAGAGCCCAATTCGGCCGCTATCTGATCCAACGCGACACGCCCCACTCGCACAGTGGCTATTGCAGCCGTTCGTCGATCTCGAACCGTGCGAGCGGGGTCCTCTCTATGCGGTGGGCCTGCAAGAGTACTGGGCCGCTTTCGAGCAACCGGAGCGTCCACCTTTCGTCCTGCAGCGGGCACTGCCGTGGCCGTTCCGCGGCCAAGTGCTCAGCGAATTTGGCCTCCAGCAGTATCAAGTCGACGACCCACGCGATCTGCCATCCTCCCTGCAGAACGAAAGATGGCGTGCGGTTTGCGAAGCGCTCGACCGATGGCCCGAGCTGACGAGCAAGCAGCAATCCCGATTGGTCTTGCTGCTGCACGCGCTTTGTTTTTATCCGCTCGTGACAAAACTGATCCCGCCGTTGGCCCGCAATGCCAATTCGGTT
>DASXPZ010000286.1:0-2326 GCA_036493275.1 Pirellulales bacterium | reverse complement strand
GTAAGCGTCGCGCGGCTCAGCAGGAGCTTCGCCCTCCCCTGCGCGATGGGCCTCTCCGCAAGCGCTCCGCAATTCGATCAGCCTGAGCTGGCCGCTGCTTTCGCCGCCATCACTTCCGCGCGCATCGCGTTCATCGGCTCGACGACTTGGTCGACGCTGTCTTTGAACAGATCGCCAATCAGCAGGTCGGTCAGGTGTCCTTTGAAGTGTGGATGCCGTTTGACGAATCGGCCGAAGCTGAAGCCGTCGTAAAATTCGCAGACCAGCCGCCGCATGCGGTCCATCCCTTGTGTAAAGGCCGGCTCCCAAGCGCCCAGGCGACTGGCGGAAAAATCGTTCGCAGCCAGGGCGCCCACGATGGCGTCGGCCGCCAGTTGACCCGAACGGAGCGCTAGCAGCACGCCGGACGAATAAAGCGGATCGAGAAATCCGAATGCGTCGCCGATCAACACCCAGCCATCTCCCGAGGCCTCGCGCGAGCGGTAGGAATAATCCTTCGTCGCGTAGAAATCGCTGACCCGGCGTCCGATCGAGACGCGCTCTTTCACGGCGGGACAGGCGTCGAGTTGCTCGTTGTAGACCGTCTCGTAATCGCGACGCTCTTTGAAGAGCTCGTCGAACGGGGTCACGATGCCCACGCTGGTGATGTTATTGTGCAGCGGGATGTACCAGAACCAGCCTTTGCGATTCTCGGTTTGCAGGACCATCGTCGCGCCAGCGTTGCGACCTTCGTCGCGGTAGGCGCCTTCGAAATAGGTCCAGACGGCGCCCTTTTTCAACAGTGGATCGATTTCTTTCAGCTTCAACCGGCTGGCGAGCAATGAGCTTTGCCCGCTGGCGTCGACGACCACCTTGGCGTGAACTTCGCGTTGCTCTCCCGCTTCGTCCATCACCCGCACGCCGCAGGCTCGCTTGCCGTCCATCAAGACTTCCAGCACGCGAACGCCTTCTTGCGCGTCGACGCCATGCTCGCGGGCGTTATCGAGCATCATCTTGTCGAATTCGCTCCGCACCACCTGCCAGGTGCGCGAGCATTCGTGCGGCTTGTGGTCGACGAAGTAGAACGGCTCGGAGACCTTCCCCTTCGACGTGACGAACTGCACGCTTTCTTTGACGACGAAGGGGCTGCCTTTCATCTTCGGCAGCATGTTCAGCCGTTCAAGGACCCAATACGTCTCGGGAATCAGCGATTCGCCGATGTGAAAGCGGGGGAAATGCTCGCGCTCGAAGAGCTTCACCTTGTGCCCTTGCTGGGCGATCAAGGTCGAACAGGTCGCGCCGGCCGGTCCGCCCCCGATGACCACAACCGGCACGTTTTCGACAGTCTGGCTCTGGGTCATGATTTTCTCTCGTGGTGAATTTTCAGGTGGATGTTTCGGCAGGACTTTTTTCTGACGAGTCGCCAGCCTGCTCGTGCGGCAAACGCGCGGCGCGCAGCAACTCGACCAGCGCGTGAAGATTGTCTTCGCTCAAATGGCCAAGCTGCCGCTCGTGACAGTCCAGCACTTCCGAAGCCAGCGCGTCGAGCAGTCGTTCGCCAGCGGGCATGATGGCCACCTGCACCACGCGGCGATTCTCAGGGCGCCGATCGCGGCGCACCAGTTTCCGATCTTCGAGCTTGTCGAGCAGCCGCGTGATGTCGGGCGCGCGTGAGATCAATCGCGCGGCGAGTGTCAGCGTTTGCAGTCCGGCCGGCCCGGCGGCTTGCAGCAGTCTCAGCGAGTTGTACTGCTGAGCGGTCAGATCTCGTCGGCCGAATAGTTCGTCTTCGAGCGCCTTCAGTCGGTCGTAGGTTCGCCAAAGATTGAGAAACGCCTGCTGCTCTAGCGAAGCGAAGCCGGGGAGCTGAGACTCCGCAACGGCGCCGGCGGCGATCGAATCAGACTTCACGTTTTTTCCACTGGTGACTCGCATGGTAGATATGATAACACCAGACACTTGTTCGGACAACTATTGTCTAGACAT
This sequence comes from Pirellulales bacterium, assembly GCA_036493275.1. Classification (GTDB taxonomy): domain Bacteria; phylum Planctomycetota; class Planctomycetia; order Pirellulales; family JACPPG01; genus JACPPG01. The sequence goes on along the minus strand of DASXPZ010000286.1, from coordinate 361 downwards.
TTGTTTCGCTGGATCTTTACACTCGCCCGAAGCGCAAGCGATGGAATGAGTTACAGAAGAACCCTCGCTTGCGCTTCGGGTTAGTGAGGGGGGAGAAAACGGATCAGAGAGTATCAGTCGGCCAGGGCCTGGCCGCGCTGCCGGTAGTATTTCAGCCCCGGGAAAAAGAAGCAGGCCGCCGAGACGAGTCCGAACAGCGTGATCGAAAACGGAATCCCCTGGCGCTCCATGAGGGCCATTCCCAGGGCAGTGACAAAGAGGGCCGCCGCCTGAAAGTAGAACTGTCCGGTGAGCATCCCCGCCTTCACGACGAAGACCATGCCGCTGGCCAGGGCCAATACTGGCGAGAGGGTCAGCACCG
>DASXPZ010000285.1:0-9524 GCA_036493275.1 Pirellulales bacterium | reverse complement strand
CCGAAGGAAGCACGCTGTGGTCGCAGGGAACGAGCAGCCGGCCGCTAGAGAGTTGAATGCCGACTCCCGGTCCGGTAGCGTACCAACCCCAGCCCGGTTCTTTGACAGTTGGCGTGATATCGACCGGCTTGCTCCAAGTCACGCCGTTGTCGCTACTGTTCAAGGCCAGCACGGTGCGAGATCCTGTCGAAGAACCCGCCATGATCTGCTTTTGATCGTCGGCGCCTAAATTGCGCGTCACCAGCAGACAGATAACTCCGGTCGAACGATCGACGACAGGACAAGGGTTGCCGACGGTGTTGCCCCGATCGTCGACGACGATTTCCAGCGGCGTCCAAGTCCGGCCGTTGTTTTTGCTGCGACGCAGGACAAGATCGATATCGCCGCTATCGGAGCGGCCGTTTTTCCTCCCCTCTGCAAACGCCAGTAGCGTGCCGTCTTTGGCGATGATTAACGAAGGGATCCGAAACGTGTGGTACCCGTCGCTCCCGCTGAGAAAGACGTCGGTCTCGGTAAGTGGATTCGGATCGGCGGCGCTGGTCGTGTTGACGGCAGCCGAATGGAACCCCGCCAAGGCCAGCGCGACAAGCAGCGCCGAACGGAGCGAAGCGACCGAATTCGAAGGCTCGGGCATAAGGTTTGCAAGCCGGGGCTGGATGAAGCTTCCAAATATCCCTAACATACGTTTTCGGCGACCTTTCTGCGAGTCTTCGCCGGAGCCGAGGCGGTCGGTTGCTCGACGGAACACATTCTGGAATTCTCCATGCACAATGTCCTGGCGTTGGTTTTAGGTGGCGGTCGCGGGCAGCGGCTTTACCCCTTGACCCGGTTTCGCTCCAAGCCGGCCGTCCCGCTCGGGGGCGCGTATCGTTTGATCGACATTCCGATTTCAAACTGCATCGGGAGCGGGCTGAACCGGATCTACGTGTTGACGCAGTTCAACTCGGTTAGCCTGCACCGGCACATTCGCCGCGCATACAACTTCGATCCCTTCGGCGGCGGGTTCGTCGAAATTCTGGCCGCGCAACAAACGCTCGACGCCTCGGACTGGTATCAAGGAACCGCCGACGCCGTGCGACAGAATCTCCGTTCGATTCAACAACCCGGCGTCGACCTGGTGTTGGTCCTCTCGGGCGACCAACTCTATCGGATGGATTTCCGCGAGATGATGCGCACGCATCGCGAGACAAAGGCCGACGTCACCATCGCCGGGCTGCCCGTCGAGCGCAAGGCGGCCGCCGGATTCGGCATCATGCGGCTCGATGACACCGGCCGCGTGGTCGGCTTTCTCGAAAAACCAAAGACCGATCAGGACCTGGCGCTCGTCAGGACCGATCCGGCCTGGATCGACGCGCGCGGCATTTACAGCCACGGACGCGAATGCCTGGCCAGCATGGGCATTTACTTGTTCAATCGCGACACGCTCGTGGAGTTGCTGACCAAGACCGACTATCACGACTTCGGCAAAGAGATCTTTCCGACCGCGATCCGAACGAAGAAAGTGCAAGTTCACCTCTTCGACGGTTACTGGGAAGACATCGGCACGATCCGCTCCTTCTACCAGGCCAACCTCGACCTGGCCGCGTCGAATCCTGAGTTCGCGCTGACCTCGGCCGTGCAACCGATCTATTCGCGGGCACGCTTCCTGGCGCCGACGCGAATTGCCGGCGCCACGATCCGCTCGAGCCTGATCGCCGACGGTTGCGATATCGGCGAGGGGACGACGATCGAAAACAGCGTGATCGGTCTGCGCTGCCAGATTGGGCCGAACTGCACCATTCGCAATTCGATCTTGATGGGCGCCGACAGTTACGAAACGCCCGACGAGTTGAAGGCCGACGGCGCCACCGGGTTGCCGCCAACCGCCATCGGCGCCGGGACGGTGATTGACGGCGCGATCGTCGACAAGAACTGCCGCATCGGCCGCAACGTGCGCATCGTGAATGACCGCGGCGTTGATTCCACGCCCGAAACCGCGCAGGCCACGGTTCGCGAAGGAATCGTCATCGTGCCGAAAGAAGCGGTGCTGCCGGACGGTTGGAAATTGAGCGTCTGAGAAGAGCTAATATCGCAGCAAAACGCTGTGGCTTTGTTCTGCGATTTTCTGTAGCCGGGGTCTACGACCCCGGAGAAGCGCCGACAAGGACCTCACAGAGGCCAGCTACAGAAGACGCGATCGCGTGTGGCGATAATTCTGCGCTAAGTTTGGCAAACAGCCGCCGCGGCCGCTTCGCCGCTGCGAATGCAATGGGGCACGCCGACTCCGGCGTAAGCGCTCCCTGCTGTTTGCAAACCTGAGTGCACAGCCACGCGCGCGGCGATCCGCGCCACGCGGTCGAGATGTCCCAAGTGATATTGCGGCATCGCGCTCGGCCAGCGCGCCACGCGAAACAGGCACGGCTCGCCGCGGGCGCCGATCAATTCGCCTAGCTCGCGCTTCACGATCTCGCGTATCTGATCGTCCGCTGCCGTAACCAGATCGGGCCGCATCGCGCCGCCGAGGAACACGCGGACGAGCGACTTCCCATCGGGGGCTCGTCCCGGGAATTTCACACTGCTGAAGCTAGCGGCGATGACGTCGCGACGTTCGACTTCTGGAACGACCAATCCGAAAGCGTCGATCTTTCGTTCGATCTGTCCCTCTTCATAGCCAACCAGCGCAATGGCCGAGCCTGCGTACGGAATTCCCACGAGCGCATCGGCCAGTTCCGCGTCCCACGGCCGCGCCAGGCGCGCGGTCACCGGGGCCGGCGTCGCCAGAATGACGCCGTCGCAGGTGAACGGCGACGAATCACCAGCGATTTGCATGTTCCAGCCGCCGGTAGCGACGGGTTGCATCGTTTCGACGCGCGCACTCAACCGAACTGAATTCGGCGCCAGCTTTGCCGCCAGCGCCGTGGCCAAGGTCTGCATGCCGTCGCACGGCGTGACGAACAGGCTATAGCGAGCGCCGCTGCCATCGGTTGAATCGTGGCTTCGTCGCTTGCGCGCCGCGCGGATCAGTCCGCCATGCTCGCGCTCCATTTCCAAAAATCTGGGGAGCGTGGCGGCGAGGCTCAGCTTTTCCGGATCGGCCGTGTAAATTCCGGCAACCAGCGGCTGCACCAATCGCTCGAACGCCTCGCGCCCGAACCGCCGGCGGGCGAACGACGCCAGGCTTTCGTCGCCGTCGGTCTTGCGCGCCGGCACGAAGAACTCGGCCAGCATGCGGGCCTTGCCGCCCAGACTCAACAGCCGAGTGGTCAACAGCGGCAGCACGGCCCTGGGCTCCATCAACATGAACCCTTCGGGCACGGGGAAGAGTTGCGAACCGCGCACGACCAGCGCGCGGCGATGTCCCGGATTCGTCTCGATCAATTGATCCGAGATCCCCAGGCGGCGGCAGAGATCGATTCCCCAGGGAATGTTCGAGATGAAATTGTCGGCGCCATATTCGAGCAGAAAGCCCTCTTCGCGCTCGGTGCGGAGCGCGCCCCCCAGGCGATCGCCGGCTTCGAAGAGCGCGATTTCCCAATCGGGTTGAAGCTCCGTTACGCGATGCGCCGCGGCCAGCCCGGCGACGCCGCCGCCGATGATCGCGATCCGCCGCCGCGGGTTCTCCGAGGATGCGGCGCTCATTCGCTACGACGAGCGCTCAGCTCGCGCACCGCCTCGACCAGCGCGATCACGTTGTCGACGGGCGTCTGCTGCAACACGCCATGACCGAGGTTGAAGATATGCCCCGGGCGCCCGCCGGCCTGATCGAGAACTTCTTTCGCGCGGCGGCGAATCTCGGCTGGCTCGGCCAAGAGCACCATCGGGTCGAGATTGCCTTGCACTGCTTTGTCGTAACCAATCGCGCGCCAGGCGTCGTCGAGGCGAATCCGCCAGTCGACGCCGATCACCGCGCCGCCGGCTTCGGAGAGCAGCGGCAACAGGGCCGGGTTGCCCGTAGCGAAGTTGATCACCGGCGCGTCGGCCGGAATCGCCTCGATCACTTGCCGCGTATAGGGCAACACGTAGCGGCGATAGTCGTCCGTTCCCAGGCAACCGACCCAACTGTCGAACAATTGCACCGCCTGCGCGCCGGCTTCGAGTTGCGCTACCAGATAGCGCGCGACGCTGCGGGCCAGGCGCGACATCAGCGCGTCCCACGCGCCGGGGTCTCGATACATTAACGTTTTGGTATGGAGGTAGCTGCGGCTCGCGCCCCCTTCGATGGCGTAACTGGCCAGCGTGAACGGGGCTCCGGCAAAGCCCAACAGCGGAATCTGCGGCGGCAGGTCGGCGCGCGTCAGCCGGACCGTCTCCATCACGAAGCTCAGCGACTCGGCGCTTTCGAGCTCGATCACCCGGTCGACGTCGGCCGCCTCGCGCACCGGGTTGTGGATCACCGGGCCTTCGCCGTGGGCGAATTCGAGATCGAGCCCCATCGGCTCGAGCATCGGCAGCAGGTCGGAAAAAATAATCGCCGCGTCGACATTCAATCGCCGCACGGCCGTGAGCATCACCTCGGCGCAGAGGGCCGGGTTTTTGCACAGTTCGAGAAACGTCGTCTTCGCGCGGACTTCGCGGTATTCGGCCATGTAGCGCCCTGCTTGTCGCATCAGCCAGACGGGCGTCCGCTCGACCGGTAGCCGGCGACAGGCGCGCATGAACGGGCCATCATCCCACGGTCCGCATCGTGTGGCGTTATTCGCTGGCGACGATGCGGGCGCGAGAATATCGCCGCCGGACGCCACCGCGTGGATCGCCGCGCCATTGTCCCCCGCGAGTCTTCGCTTTTGATCGCACAGACGTCTTCCTTGCGCGGCGGCAGCGGTGACCAGATGTCCCATCTTCGAATGTTCGGGCTCCAGGTCGACCGGCAATTCGCACTCGCGGAGCGTTTCGCTCGTCGTGGGGCCGATCGAGGCAACGACCACGCGCTCGAATTGCCGCCGCAGCGCCGGGCCGATCTTCATCTGCTCGGCCAGCCGCAACATGTTGATCACCTGATGGGCCGACGTGAACAGGGCCACGTCGATCTCGCCGGCGACGATCGCTTGCAGGTTGGCGGCCAGCGGCGCCGTGTCTTCCGGAAAATCCCAATCGTAAACCTTGATCGAGCGAACTTCGGCCCCGCGGGCTTCCAGGCCGGCGATCAGGCTGGCGTTCGGCTGGCCATATTCCTGCACGGCGACCGTCAGATTCGCTATCGGCACATGCTGGTCGATGGTTTGCAAGACCTCGCGCCAGGTGTTGGGCTCGGGGACGCGCCAGGTGGGGTCGATGCCCAGTTCCTTCATTGCCGCGGCCGGCTTGGGTCCGCGGACGATGGTGGTGACGTCGGAGAGGGAGGCAAGAAAACGTTCGCGCGGGACGTGCCGCACGATCTGGTCGACCAGCCGCCGGAAGCCGACGCCGGTCAGCAGGATCACGACTTCGATCTGCCCGCTGATCAACCGGTAGGCAAAATCGACGGCCTCCGGATTTTCGGGGCGGGCGACTTCGCGCATCGAAGGGCTGACGCTCGCGCGGCCTCCCATCCGTTCGATGAGGCGCGCCATGTCGTCAGCGCGGCGACTCTCGAACGCCGCCACTCGCAATCCGGCAAAATTGGGCGCGTCTTCTGGCATGGACAATTCTAGGTTCTTGGTGGAGGAGCAGCTGCGGCAGATGCGCCACGGTTCATGCTAACCAAGCCCGGCGGAGGGCAGAAGCCCTATGAGCCGCATGGCGTCAGCTGCGGGTTCTTCGTGTTTCGGTCGCCGCGTCATCGAACTGGGGCCTTGCGGCGCATAGGAGTCCAGTTGCAACGGCGTGGATTTCGTTCAATCGTTCGATTACCATCCCGATATGGTCACCCCACCGCGCCGACGCTGGCATCAGTTCGGTATCAAGGGCCTGTTCGCGGCGGTTGCAATTCTTGCGCTCCCGCTCGGATGGCATATGCGCAACGTCCATCGGCAGCAAGCGATTGTCGCGCGGATTCAGCAACTTGGAGGAAGCGTTACGTATGATTACCAACTCGTCGCGACGCAGAACGGTTTGAAAACACGGGTAGCGAATCCAAAAGCCAGCACGCTCGGCTCATGGCTGGGCGTAGATCACGTCCACGACGTGGTTTCGGTCACGCTATCCAACGCGAACGTCACCGACGACGATCTGCGACTCCTCGCGCAATTGCCGAAGTTGCAAGGGATCGATCTCCAAGAGTCGAACATGCTGAACGACTCGCTCGAATGCTTAAAAGCGATTCCAGATTTGCGGTTCCTCAATTTGCGTCACACAAGCATCGATGACGACGGTCTCGAATTCATTATCTGCCATAAGAATCTGAAGTTGCTTAATTTGAGCCAGACGCATCTGTCCGACGCAGGATTAGCACGATTGGAAAGCCTCGACAACCTTGCGTGGATGGATCTTTCCCAAACGGATCTGACTGATAACGGCCTGCAGCATTTTGGCAGTCTCGACAGGCTCACTTGGCTTGTCGTCAGAGCCACGGGCGTCACATACGAAGGCGTTAAGAGGTTGCAAGCCGCGCTTCCTAAGGCGACTATTATTTTTCCCTAGTCGAGACGAGCGTCGCGCCGCGGCGCCTGCTCGGCGGGAGCCTGGCGCCCCCGTCCGATGCGCTATCGCGTCGAAAGAGTGGCCTGGCCAAGTGGCGCTTCACCCGCGGCTAGCGCCGTGCGGCTCACGAATTCGCAAGCATGTTTTGGCAATCCGCTGGTCCCTATTTCGCCGCGCGGGCTTCTTCTTGCTCCGCTGGCACGCTAGGGGGTTGACCCGATCGTGGCAAGTCGAACGAAAAGGTTGCGCCGGAGCCTGCTCGATTCGTTGCCCAGATGTGGCCGCCGTGGGCTTCGATGATCGCCCGGCAGACGAAGAGTCCCAAGCCGGCGCCGCGGGCGCTGGCGCGTGAGTGGGCGCCCCGGTAGAACTTGTCGAAGACCCGCTCGGCCTCGCCGGCGGCCAGGCCGACGCCATGGTCGGAGACTTCGACAATGGTTCGGTCCGCTTCCGCCCGCGCGGTGATCGTGATCGGAGCCCCGGCTGGCGAATAGCGGGCGGCGTTGTCCAGCAAGTTGGTCAACACCTGTTCGATCAGCGCAGAGTCGAGCTCAATTAGCGGCAGATCGGCCGGCAAGTGGACCGAGAGAGAATGCTCGGCCAGCCGTTTGCCGGCGTGTTGAATCGCCGAGCCGACGACGTCTTCGAGCACATGCCATTCCTTGTGCAATTCGGCCGCGCCTGATTCGAGTCGCGTGGCGCTGAGCAGGTTATCGACCAGCCAGGCCAGGCGCGTCCCTTCGTTGACGATCGTCTCCAGCAGCTCGCGGCGAACAGCGAGCGCTTCTTTCTCGCCGGCGGCAGGCTGTTCGTTTTTCGAGAGGACTTCGAGCAGACTGTCCGCCGCCCCTGAGATCACGGCCAGCGGCGTGCGCAGATCATGCGAGACGCTGCTCAAGAGCGCGTTGCGCAAACGCTCCGATTCGACTTGCACCAACCAGCCGCGCGCCTCTTCCGACGCCCGCACGCGCTCCACCGCCAGCGCCACCTGGCTGGCCAGGGCTTCGAGCATCCGCAGTTGCTCGTGGGTCGGCAGCGTCTTGTCTGTGGGACGCAGACCGAGGACCCCAAGGCAGGTTTGCGCCGTTTTCAATGGAACAAATACGGCCGCCGCCGAAGGAAGCGTATCCGTTCCAAAGCCTGCGATCTGGTTGTGCTCGTAGGCCCATTGGGCGACCGCCAGGTTGTTATCATCGAAATGCCGGACCGCTTCCGGCGGGGCGTGCAGTTTCAAAGGCGATCGCTCGCGCGTCGCATCGGTGGGCAAGCCGAGGCAAATATCGCCACCCCACGCGTCGGGGACATGCCGCTGGGTGGCCGCTACCAGGTCGGTCATGCTTGTCGCGTTCACCAGGTCGCGACTCAGCGCGTAGAGCGCCGCCATGCGCTGCTCGCGCTGGCGGGCCGAGATAGCCTGGAACCGTACCCGCGCCGTCAGATTGCTGATCACCAATCCGGTGGCCAACAGCACGAGGCAGGTGAACAGGTACTCCGTGTCTGCCACGGCGAAGCTGTAATAGGGGGGCACAAAACAATAATCGAACGTCAGCACGCCCAAGACCGAAGTGGCGATCGATGGCCCCTGGCCAAGCCAGATCGAGCTGACGACCACGCCAATCAGGTAGAGCATCACCAGCGTCGCAGTCTGCGCTTGCGGTTGAATCAGGAACGCGATCGCCGTGCAGGCGGCCAGGACCAATAGCGCCAGGGCATAGCGACCAAAAAGCAAGGCTGGCAGCGCGGGCGCCTTCGACCGGCGCGGCAAAGGCGCGTCATCGCCGGTAATCACGTAAATGTCGATGTCGCCGCACTTCCGCGTCAGTTCATAAATATAAGAACCGCGCAGCCATTCGCGCCACCGCGGCGACTGCGGCTTGCCGACGACGATCTTCGACACGTTGCGCTCGCGCGCGTAGTGCAAGACCTCGTCCGCCATGTTAGTTCCGCTGAGCGTGACCCGCTCGGCGCCCAACTCTTCGGCCAGTTGCAAGGTCTCGGCCAGGCGATCGCGGTCTTCGGGCGGCAATTGCTTGACCACCGGAGTCTCGACGTGGCAGACAATCCACGGCGCGCGAAGCGAGGTCGCCATCCGCTTGGTGGCTCGAACCAAGCGGGCCGAGTGAGGACTGGCGCCGACGCAAACCAGCAAACGTTCCGTAACCGCGGGTCGACCGGCGACGATGTTCGACGCCTGGAATTCTTCCATCTGCGCGCCGACGCGTTCCGCCGTTCGCCGCAGCGCCAGCTCGCGCAGGGCGATCAAGTTTCCCTTGCGAAAGAAGTGCTGAATCGCCCGCTCGGCCAATTGCGGTAGATAGACCTTTCCTTCGCGCAGTCGATCGATCAGGTCGTCAGGCGCCAAGTCGACCAACTCGATTTCGTCGGCCGAATCGAAGACGGCGTCGGGCACCGTCTCGCGCTGCACCGAGCCGGTGATCTGCGCCACCAAATCGTTCAGACTTTGCAGATGCTGCACGTTGACCGTGGTGAAGACGTCGATTCCGGCGCCCAACAAGTCTTCGACGTCTTGCCAGCGCTTGACGTGCGTCAGGCCGGGCGCGTTGCTGTGGGCCAGCTCGTCGACCAGGATGATCCGCGGATGGCGGACCAGGGCGCCTTCGAGATCGAACTCTTGAACTTTGGCGCCGCGATACTCGATCTCGCGACGCGGCAAAACGTCGAGCCCCAGGACCAGCGCCAACGTGTCGGGGCGGGCGTGCGGCTCGACATAGCCCACGACGACGTCGGCGCCTTCTTTCGCCAGCTTACGACCAGCTTCGAGCATGGCGTACGTCTTGCCGACGCCGGGGGCCATGCCGAAGAAGATCTTCAGCTTGCCGCGCGCCTGGCGGGCTTCGGCCGCTTGCACGCGGGCGAGCAAGGCGTCAGGATCGGGTCGCTGATTGGCCATGATCATCGCTAGCTAATACATAACCGGTGATAAAACACACCGGGAGGGCGAGGCTCCCGCCGAGCCGTGAAGCGTT
>DASXPZ010000284.1:0-11442 GCA_036493275.1 Pirellulales bacterium | reverse complement strand
TCTCGTCGGACGATTTATCTTTGCCTTCCTGGCAGTCTGGGTTGTCAGTCGCCGCGCTTTATTGCGGCTCTTTCAGGTTCCGGGCCTGATCATCATGCCGATTGTCTTTGGCTACGCGGCCCTCAGCAGCCTTTCGCTCTTGAAGTTTGGTATTTTCTTTGCGGGCTTGGTGACCGTTGCGCAGTTCAGCTTTTGGGGCAACTACCTACCCAGAGTCTATCCGGTTCACCTGCGTGGAACGGGCGAGAGTTTTGCCGCGAACATCGGCGGCCGCATGTTTGGCACGTCGTTCAATTGGATTTCGACGATGATAGCCGCGAGGTTGCTGTCGCCTGGGGAGGATTTCTCGACGCGGCTGGCTTACGCCAGCGCCGGAGTCGCGCTTGGCGCCGTTACCGTTGGGCTGATCGCCTCGTTCTGGCTGCCGGAGCCCGGCGCAGAAGAGATCGCGGACTGAAAGCCGCCCAGAGCGCACTCAATCGTCTATCGGCGACTACGCGAGCGTCTCGATGACGCCCAGTTCGTAGTAGACCGATTCGACGGTGTCGGAGTCAATCAACTCGCGCTCCTCCGCGGCGCCCGCCACCAGCGAGAGATCGGCCAGTTGCAGCAAACTGCGCGGGACGCCGTGCGTGTATTCGTGCAGATGGGCGATGGCGTCGGCCGTAAAAAGTGGCGCCTTGCAGCCGGCGGAGGCCAGCGCTCGCTCCAGAAATCGTCGCGTATCGAGTGCGCTCCAAGCAGCGAGATCGAGACGCAGATCGGTCAATTCCAACAGCCGGGCGCCCAATCGGCTCACGCTGTCGTTTCGCGCGACCAGGATCACCGTCACTGCCGGCTGTTGCGCCGGATCGGTTTGCAAGAGTCGCAAGACCTGGCCCAGGATTTCGGCGCTCGTTTCATCGGCGTCGTCCAATAGCGCCACGGCGTGCTCGCCGAGCAAGCGGATTTCGGCCAGGCGGTCTTGCAGGATGCGCCACAGCTCGGACATCTCCAAACGTGGCGCCGCGGTCGAACCCCATTGAACCGCCAATGAGCGCAGCAGCTCGTCGGGGTTTGCGCCCAACAAGCTCAGCCTGGCGACCGAGAGCCCGCGTCGGCGAAACTGCGAAGCCGCGACTTCCAGCAGCATCGATTTGCCAATGCCGGACGGTCCAGCCAACAGTCCGCAGCGGCGACGCCCGTCGACCAGAAACGCCAACCGCGCGAGCGCTTCGTTGTGCGTCGGCGTTTCGTAAAATAGCGAAGGCGCGAGCTCCTGCCGGAAGGGCGCCGCTGTCAGCCCCCAGTATTTCAGGTACATTTTCAGGGACTCGCAGGTCGGCGTGGGCGGGGAAATAACGATCCATTTTCTCTTTCGGTAAAATAGCGCAAAGGGCTTGATGCCAGGCCCGCAGGCTCGACATAGCCAACCTAAATTTCGCAGCACGCCTGAAACGCCGCGGAGAGGTCCCGCGACGTATCGCCGCATGGAAACAGCATGAGCCATCGCTATTTCGTGGAGGAGACGATCGTCGGCGACCAGGCAGTGCTAGCAGGGCCTGAGGCGCACCACTTGGCGCATGTGATGCGCGCCAAGGTCGGCGCCGAGGTGACGCTGTTCGACGGATCGGGGCGCGAGCATTTGGCCCGCGTGGTGAAAATCGAGCGCGCCGCGATTTACCTTGCGATTCTCTCCACGAGCACCGTCGATCGAGAGGTCTCCTGTCCGTTGGTCGTGGGAGTTTCGCTTCCCAAGGGGGATCGCCAGCGCTGGCTGGTCGAAAAGCTGGTCGAGCTGGGAGTGACCCGATTTGTTCCGCTGACCACGTCGCGAGGCGTGGCGCAGCTGACCGACGGAGCGCTCGCCCGCCTGGAGCGCGCAGTGATTGAAGCGGCGAAACAGTGCGAGCGAAACCGGCTGATGGAGATTGCGCCGCCGCAGACGTGGAACGACTTCATTTTGCAAGCGCCGGCGGATGCCTTGCGCCTGGTGGCGCACCCAGGCATGGCGAAGAAGCTGAGAGAGCTTCCGGCGCCAACGCGCGCGTGGGGGATCATAGCCGCCGTCGGTCCCGAGGGAGGGCTGACTGACGAAGAAGTTCGCGCCGCGCAAGAAGCCGGTTGGACCGCCGTCGATCTCGGGCCGAGGATCTTGCGAGTTGAAACGGCTGCCGCCTTGTTGGCAGGTTGGGGCGCTATGATCGCCGAAAGCGCGGATCTGAGCGCGAAGCGCTAGCGGAGAAAAACTCGCTTCATTCTCTCGCTGGCGATTCGGGTTAGTGTGGATGACCCATCCTCAATTCTCTGAGGTTTGAATTTCCGGGCTAGCGCGAATCCAGCATTTTCAGATTGGGCGCCAGGCGCGTTATCTGCTCCTCCATGAACCTTTGGACGTGGTTCGTCGTCTTCAATCGCAACACCTGCTTGAGAATCGCCTCGGCGTCCGCGACGGTCACGTGGCTCGTCAGGTCTTTAATCAGCGGAATAAAGGCCGGGCTCATGCTGAAACTGCGGAGCCCCATTCCCAGCAGCAAGATAAACGCTCGCGGCTGCCCCGCCATCTCGCCGCACAGCGTGACTGGCTTCCCCGCCTGATTGCATGCGCTGATCACCATGTTCAAGACTTTGAGCACCGGAGGGCTAAGTGGCTGGCAAAGGTGGCTGACCTTCGGGTTGTCGCGATCGGCGGCCATCAGGTATTGCACCAGGTCGTTCGACCCGATCGAGACGAAGTCGACAACGTCCAGCATCGATTCGATCGTGATCGCAGCCGCCGGCACTTCGAGCATCAAACCGATCGGCAGCCGCACGATCTTCTCGCCCGCCGCCTCCAGCCCGCGCAGCACGCGATGGACGATCGCTCGCACGCGGCGGATTTCTTCCAGCGTGGTGATCATGGGGAACATGATTCGCACGTCGGCCGGCTCGCCGTTGGATCGAATCGCCGAGCGGACGATCGCGCGAATCTGCGCCATGAAGAACTGGGGATGCTCGAACGAGAGCCGGATCGAACGCCAGCCCATGAAGGGATTGGCCTCGCGATCGTGCCCGAGATACGGAATGGTTTTATCGCCGCCGAGATCGAGCGTGCGGATGGTGACGCGGTGATGGGGGCTATGGTCGATGATCGCGCGATAGGTGGCGAGTTGCTCTTCTTCGTCCGGCACGTCGGGATGCGTGAGAAACAAATACTCGGTGCGGAAGAGCCCGACCCCGGTGGCGCCCATCGCGGCGGCGGCTTTCGCGTCTTCGACATTATTGATATTCGCCAGCAACTCGACCGATTGGCCATCGGCGGTGACGGCGGGCCGATCGCGATTTTCGGCCAGCACGTCCTTGAGATGGATGAATTCGCGTTGCAGCTTGCGATACGCGCTCTCGGTTTCGGCGTCGGGATTGATGATCACGTGGCCCGACCGACCGTCGACGACGATCGTGTCGCCGTTTTTTACGTTGCGGAGAATCCCCTCCACTCCGCTCACGGCCGGCACGCCGCGACTGCGGGCCAGAATAGCGGCATGACTCGTCTGGCCGCCCGATTGTGTGACGATGCCGGCCACGTCGCGCTTTCCCAGCGCCACCACCTGCGAGGGGAGCAGCTCGCTGGCCACCAGGATCAATGGGCCGGAGTTCTCGTCGGGGTCGGGGGAAAGCAGCACGGGCGAAAGATGCCCAGAGAGGCGAATGATCACGTCGCGGACGTCGACCAGCCGATCGCGCAAATACTCATCCTCCATGCGGGCGAAGAGCGCCGTGTAATCGCCCAGTACCTTGTCGAGCGCCACGGGGGCTGCCTCGCGATGGTCGACAATCCGCGTCCGCACTTTGGCGGTAAAGGCCGGATCGCGCAGGATCGACTCATGGGTTCGGAAGATCGTTGCCTGCTCCGCCCCTACCTGGGTGGCGACTTTCTGATAGAGAGCGTGCAGGTCGGAGGCCGTCTGCTCTCGCGCCAACTCAAAACGGCGCAGCTCCGCAAAAATCTTGTCTTCCGCCAGCCGACGGGTTTTCGGATTCACGAAAATTTCGTGAATGCAATACGCCTTGCCGATGACCACGCCCGGCGAAACTCCAATTCCCTTGCGCATGAACAAATCGTATCAAGCGGCCGCGCAGGGGACAACGCAAACGGAGCGGGGGAAGTGTCCCAGCAGTGTGTTGCCGGCTGGGAAACCCGGTTCGGCTGCCAGCATGTCTCATCTCCGAGGGGAGGTGAGGCATGAGCGGTAAGCGGTCAGACAAAAAACGGATCGAATCTTGGGACGATGTCCGAGATGCATTTGAAGATGTTCGCAAGCGTTATGTCAACGGGTTCGGGTGGCACCGGAGAATCCTTGAGCGTTACAAAAACGGAAGCGTCACCATCCACCTTCACATTAGGGGGCTGCTGGCTGGGGTCGCCTGGACTGGATGCTTCACGTGTGACTCTATCGATGGTCTTTCGGATGGCAATTCCCTCAGCGCTATCGAGGTCAACGGGGGCGGCAAGGGGGCCATCCAAGGTGTCGGAGAACCCGATCGTAAGCGTGATGGCGCCGTCGATTGTTACGGCAATCTTATTGGTTTCGACGTGGGCAATGGCAAGCAGGGGCAGCCGGTGTTTGTCGCGGTTTACGAGTTCGTTGAGAAGTCCGAGCGGCTCGTGCCCAGTGTTGTACGGCTGAACGCTCTCGATCAGGTCAATTGCCGGTGTGGGAATGGAAAGTTTTTTCAACTTCGCCCCACCATTGCTATCGAAAGCGGCTCGGTCTTTGTGGATTGGGAAACCGATCGCGCTCTCCCGAATGGCGAGTCCGGATGCCGGGGCGTGCTTCATTGCCAGCTCCCAGGCGATGTAGTCCAAGCTCGTTCTGAGGTTATTGAGACAGTCGCCAAAGATACATCCGAATTCAAGGGGTGGCTCGAACGCAGCATGAGCCGAGCCGGTTGCGATAACCCGACTGCTAATTTGAAGCGGGAACTTGTAAGGATTTTTTTCCAGGTAGGCGCGGATTTCATCCCGCAGACAGTCCAAGTGTTTTTGAGCCCTGACGATCTTGAGCCGTGCTCCATCTAGAGGCTTCATAGAAACCAGTCTCCGCTATGCAAACTTTGCGAACCATTTCCGGCGATTTGCCTCTGGATAATAGCGGGCCACCTCAACGCGCAGTCGGAGAGCGGCCCGCGTCTTGGTGGCGCAAGCGTCTTATAAACGCCCATAGGGAGCAGCACGCGCTGCCTGGGTTCGATTCCCCCTCTTTCCGCTTACGCCTTAGCGCTGCGCCTAGCGGCCCTGAGAAGGCATTCCCGCACCCACTCGGATGTAGTGACGCCAGCGGCTTGCGCTGCGGTTTCGACCGCCTGCCAGCCGTCGTCATCCATTCGGAAGTAGCGCTTCGGGGTTTGCCCGGTAGCCGGGCGGCCGATCTTGGGTTTGGGTGTTTTCATGCCCACAGTATATGGGCACCCAAAAAGATTTCAATACCGCACTTTGTGGGTGGACACAAAGGCGCGAAGTCTGTAGAATTCATGCAGCAGTTGGGAGTTATGACCAACAAAAAAACCCCGGTGAAGCCTTGGCGGGCCTCAACGGGGCAAACAACAATCCGGCGACTAGCGCCAGATGGCTGCACCAACCCCATTCTGACACGCAAAGTCGCCCTAGTCAAAGGGAACTTTGTGATGATGATTGCCTGTGCCCACTCGGCTACGAAACGCTTTGGATTCGACCGCAATCGAAATCCTCGCGTTCGTTGTTTGCACTGCGGCAAGACCTGGACCGAACGCCAACAGCCCAAGCCGCTGGGAAACATGCGGATCGACGAAGCCAAAGCCAAGTTGGCCCTCCGCATGCTGACCGAGGGCATGAGCATTCGGGCCACAGAGCGCACGACCGGCATTCACCGCGATACCCTGTGCAAGCTCATCGTCCACTTTGGCGACGCCTGCAAGCAATTCCTAGACGACCGGATGCAGGGACTCACGTTGACTCACCTGCAATTCGACGAGCAGTGGACGTACGTCAGCAAGAAGCAATCCAGGCTCACGACAGACGAGCGGGCGGAAAAGCACGATATCGGCGATGTCTATATCTGGACCTGCATCGACCAGCAAACCAAGCTCATGCCGTCATTCATGCTCGGCAAGCGTTCGGCCGACAGCGCACGCCGCTTCATGGTGGACGTTGCCCAGCGGCTGGAAATGCCCAAACCTCACGCGAGCGATGCGCACGCCTACCGCATGGGCGGTTATCGTCCGACCGTGCAAATTTCTACCGATGGTTTCCAGGCTTATCCCGAAGCGGTCGATTTGGCCTTTGGTCCCTACGTGAAGTACGGCGTGATAATCAAAGAGTATCGCAACGCGAACACGATCTACACCCCGTCAGAGATGGTCGGAACGAAGCGAACCGGCATACAGGGGATAGGCGAGAACGAACTGCACAGCGTCACCACGAGCCACGTAGAACGCCTGAACGGCACGCAGCGCCTGTTTATGAAACGCCTGAATCGGTTGACCTACGCCTTCTCAAAGAAGCTCCGCAATCTGGAATGCGCCTTCGCGATGTTCGCGGCCTACTACAATTACTGCTGGCAGACCCGCAAGCCGGGCAAGAGCGGCAAGAAGCGCGGAACGGCTTGCATGATGGCTGGGCTGGAGGGGCATGTTTGGAGTTTCGATGAGTTGTTTGAGGCGGTGCTAAGGGGGTGACGTTATGGCGATGAAACGAAGTGGCTGGAGCATGCCGATAGCCCCAACATGCTGCAATGCGGATATGTCACCGATCGTGCCGTGCGAGATGAATTCGCCTCTATTTTGGCAATGCGAATCTTGCAAACGCCGGGAATTGGCTCCAGCAATTGAATGGCCATTCATAGAGCTTCGCGCCACTAATGCAGAGCTTGAAGCGTTAGGGTTCGTGATTGAAGTTGGACTTACAAGCCACACCCCATACGGGTACACGCAAGAGGGACCACGGTCGCGTCCATCGCCGTAACATGGAAACCCTAGAAAGCCGTCGCTTTTCGAGGCCGTTTTTGAATCAGCAACACACAATTAGGACACCACCGGAGCGGGAGACGGCATCGTGAGCCGCACGGCGCTAGCTAACGCCTTGCCGCTCACGCTTGCCCGAATGGTCAGATTCAGGCGCTATCCTCACGCTTCAAGCCTGTGGCCTGTTTTCCGCCACGTACGTCCGCAAGTCGGCCAGTTCGCGTTCGTATCCGCCCGAGAGGATTGGGAAGCGGCACCACGTTTTGGGGTCGAGGTTTTCGTCGTCGACGTGGAAGCTGGGAGCGTAGCGCTCGCGCTTCCATTGATTGCGGCACCAGAGACGAAAGAATCTTTCGACCCAGGCAGCGAGTTGCGCGGCCGCATATTGGGGAAAACGTGGCTGCATCTGCTGAAAGACTTCTAGCGGCGTCAACTTGTCGCGGATCGCCGCGCGCTCGATCGCGTCGAGCAGCTCGTACGGCATCAGGTCGGCTTCGTCGGTCTGGCCGGCGCTCGGCGGTCGCAATTCGGCGGTCGGAGGTTGGCAAGTCACGGCCGCCAGCGCGGGGATCGGCCGGCCCCCTTCGGGACCAATGTCGCGGAGCCACTCAAGCCAACTGCGCAGATACGCCTTGTCGATCCCGGCGATCGGGCTCAGTCCGCCGCTGGTGTCGCCATCCATCGTGGCGTAGCCCACGGCCGCTTCGCTTCGATTGCTGGTCGCCAGCAGCAGCGCGCCGCGCAGATTGGCCAGCATCCAGACGCCCGGCGAGCGAGCGCGGGCTTGAATATTTTGTAGCGCCAGATCGTCCTGCCCCCAGGTCAGCTCGCGACCGATTGCTCGCGAGACCATGGCGATGTAATCATGCACCAGCCGATCGACGTCGAACTCGTAAAATTTTGCCCCGAGCGCGTGGGCCACGCTGGCCGCCGCGTCGCGCGTGGTATGCGAGCTGTTTTGCGTCGACTGATAGACGCAAGTCAGCAACTGTTCGATCAAGGCAGCCGGAGAACTCGCGGCGACGGCGTCTGGCAGGTAGCTGAGCTTGGCGACTAAGCCCGCCAGACCGAGTTCCCGCGCGCCGAGATCGACCATCATCGCGGCCAACGACGCCACGGCCGACGAATCGGCTCCGCCGCTGGCCGAAACGACGAAACCGTTCGAGCGGCTCTTGCGCATGTAGTCGTACAGGCCAAGCGCGATCGCGCGGGCGAACTCTTCTTCTTTGACGTGAGGCCCTGCTTCCCAGCGGGCGGCTTGCGGCGGGGAAGCGGCCGAGGGACGCAGATCGGGATAATCGAATGGGGCGACTACCGGTCCGGCGCCGTCTGTCAGCCGCGGCTCGAAGCTACCGGTGCGCGAGCGCTGCATTCGCGTCGCGTCGACGTCGATCACGGCCGTGGTCAATTGCCAATCTGCGAACGAGAAGCGCGGTCCGGCGGCGACGAGCTTTCCGGCCGAGGCTATCAGCGCGCCGCCGTCGTAGATCGCCCGGCCTGATTCGTTGCCCAACAGGTTGGCGTAGACATAACTGACGCCGAAAGCGCGCGAGCCTTCCAGCACAAACCGCTGCCGCGCCTCGGCCTTGCCGAAGGCAAAGTGGCTGGCGCTGGGATTGAGGATGACGTCGACGCCGCGCCGCGCGAGCTCGGCGCCGGGACGATTGGCAACCCAGGCATCCTCGCAGATTTCGAAGCCGATCTTGAGGCCGCCGCAATCAAATTCCATATCGCCCAGCGGATACGCCTCGCCGCCGATCAGGACATGGCCGTGCGCGCCGGCCGGCCAGGCTTTGAACCAGCGCGGCTCGTAATGGATGCCATCGCCGGCGAGGTAGCGTTTGGCGACGAAGCCGACGATGTGACCATCGACCGCCAGGCAGGCCGTGTTGAACAGCGCATGCTGAAAGACGAGCGGCGCGCCGAGCGAGACGATCATGCCGCGCGTGCTGGGGACGATTTCTTGAAGCGCGTCAATCGCCATCCGTCGCACGCCCGGCGAGTGGAAGGCGTCTTCGCAGCCGTAACCGCTGACGCACAGCTCGGGCAGGCAGAGGATACTGACCCCTTCGGCCCGCGCGGCGGCGATCGCCTGCAAGATGCGATCGCGATTTCCATTCCAATCGAGCGGCGTTTGATTCAGCACCGCGGCGGAGACCTTGACCAGCTTCATGCGTCATCTTTCCGGGCGAAGCAAGGGACCGCGTGCGCGGGCAGAGTGTGATGGTAAAGGGACCAGAACGCGCGGCGCTCAAGGGACACGCCGGGTCGCGCCGCTAAGAGATTTTACGTCAAGACGGCCCGCCTGAGAGGGGCCCTGCCGGACGGTTGAACCTGGCCGGTGGCGGATGATTGTCGACGAGACAGGCCAGGCGATCTATTTCGCGGTCAGTCGCTAGATTATGGCTCGGACGTCGCGGTCGGCGCCGGGATGACGCGGAACAGGAAGATCGCCCGACGGGGGGAAACGCTACTTTGAGCCTGAGCCGCGTCCTGGTCGTGCTCCCGCCCGAGGTCGCTCGCTTGTCCTTGGCCGCCACCAGCGATGACTCCCTGCTGTTTGTCATCGCGTGTTTCAGAGCCTTTTGATTGAGCGCGACTTTCCTGGGCCATCGCCGCTGGCGATTGCTTCAACTTGCCGTGAGCCAGGGCCTTTTCACTGCTGGCGGCTTCATCCGCGGGCGCGGCGCTCCCCAGCCGTGGCGCGGCCGTTGGCTCTAAGACTTGCGGCTTCGGCGCCGCGGGAGCGAGCATTGGGACAGCCCGCCGTTTTCCGTTATCGTCGCTCGCGCTGAATTGGCGCTGTTGATTTTGGGCCTGAACTTTTTTGCCATTCGCCTGGCCTTCCGAACGGTTGGCTTCAATATCTTTTTGCGACACGCCTTCCTTGTCCTCGCCGGCCATCTCGGACACAGCGCGCGATAGCTCGGCGATTGTTTCGACTGAGAGGGGCGCCGGCGCCGCGCTTGGTATCGCAGGCTGCGCGGACGGAGAGGACATCGCGCTGACATTCTGCCGCAATGAATGCGCCGATGGTTTCCCCGGCGAAGGCGCCGGAGCTTCGCCGCGCGAAGATTCATTGTCTAAAGGCGAAGGCGCCTGGTCTTTCGAATCTGTAACCGCAGGCTTCGCCGAGTCCGCTGATTTGGGAGGAGGAACATCAGCGCTTGGCTGCGGCGCGGGAGTAGCGACTGCCCCCGCCGGAGCCGGTGGCGACGACACGACGCTCTGCTGTTCGGGACCGGCTTCCGGCAGGCCTTCGAAGGTCCGCTCAGCCCCAAGGGATTCACCGTCAGCAAGATTTGAATGCGCCGCGATATCTGGCGCAGCGCCGCTCTCCGGTGTTCTGTCGCTGGTCTCGCGAACCCCGCTGAACAATTCGACTGGCAGTGGCCCGCCGAGCTCCGTCATCTGAACGTTGCGATACTCGCCGCTTCCGGCGATCGCGGCGATGGTCGCCTCGACCTGCGCTGGCGACGCGACGACGTAGACGGCCTCGGTGTTCGAGGGCGGTTGGGCCGTGGCGTCTGCGGCGGGAGTGGCGGCGATGACCGGCGCCGATTGAATGCGCTCCGCTTCGGACTTGACGCCGTTCTTGCCGACTTCCGCTTTTTCGACGACAGGCGTTTTATCGCTCCTGATTGCCTTACTTGCAGCCGTTTTACCTGTGGCCAGCTTGCCCACGGAGGCCTTTTCGGCGCCTGGCGTGTCCGCGGCGGGTTTGCTCGCCTCCTTGGCGCCGGCGAGCGCTTTGTGTGGAGTCGCAAACAAGCTTTGTCCGTCACTCGGAGTGGTTGCGTTTCGCTCTTCTTGCCAAGGGATCTGTTGTTCCGCGAGCAGCTTGCGGAAGCTGGCCGAGCGCGCGACCTCGGGCGTCACGTCGCAGCGCACCACCAGAAGCGTGACGGCAGGGCCATCGTCGCCCGATACGTTGAACTGA
This sequence comes from Pirellulales bacterium, assembly GCA_036493275.1. Taxonomy (GTDB): domain Bacteria; phylum Planctomycetota; class Planctomycetia; order Pirellulales; family JACPPG01; genus JACPPG01. Next base: position 545 of record DASXPZ010000284.1, on the reverse strand, counting down.
TCCGCTGCGGCGCCTCGGCCGCCAGTCCCTTGGCTAATCGGCGCTGGGCCAGCATAAAATCCGTTCTGAGTCGAGTGAGGCGCGGCGACCGCGGGTGAAGCGACCGAGCCATTACCACTGCCGCCGGGGGCGCCTCCTGCATCGCCCGAAGGAGCTTGTGCCGCGGCTCGATTGCTGGCGACCATTGGTCGGGATTTCGCGGGCGCGCCGTCGGTGGCGAGCGCTTCGTGCTTTGTCGCCGCTTGCGGAGCATGGGCTTCGAGACGCTGATCGGCGGCTGCGCCTGCCACGTCCTGGGGCGCGGGCGCCATGGCGACTTTTTTCTGCGCGTCGGGGGGCGAGAACATCATGATCATGATCGCCGCCGCGGCCGCCAGCGCCGACCAGACCAGCGGACGGGTCCAACGCGACGTCGAAAGGATCGGCGGAACCTCGGCGCGCCAGGTGTCGACAGGCTCGGGGAGCGCGGCCGCTATGTTCGCGGCGCCGGGTTGCAACATCTCGCGCTCGGCGCGGCGCAACACCGATTCCGCAAAATCGGGCCC
>DASXPZ010000283.1:0-1913 GCA_036493275.1 Pirellulales bacterium | reverse complement strand
ATGACCGCCAGGCCGAGGAAGCGGATGGCGAGGAAGCCGTAGGCCAAGATCGGCGTCGCGGCGAGTTGTTCGAGTGGGTTGTAGGCGGGGCGCTCGCCGCTGCCGATGATCCAGCCGAGGCCCAGCGGGTCGAGTAGCTTCGGCTCCAGATGCAAGCTGCAGATCCAAATCCAGAGCGCGACGCCGACGACGCCGACCAGCGGTGCTAGCGGCGAGATGCGAACCCGGCGGCCGTAGCCGGGCGCGACGAACCACATCGCGGCGATCGTGAGCACGATCTTGGCGGCGTAGATGATTGGGTACTGCTGGTAGCGAATGCCGAGCGGGCTGGATGATTCAGTGGCAGGAACTTGCTGGGGGCTCGGCGATTCCTGCTGAAGGCTCCCAGCCTCGACCCCAGCCACCCGTAACGCTTCGGCAACGGCTTTCGGCGCTGCCGGTTCCAAGCTGCCGACGAGCATGTAGACGGCAAACGGCAGGACGAACAGCAGCCACGGGTGTCGCGCCAGCAGCCGGGTCCGTGGCGAGTCGGGCCACGACCCGCTCGGGTCGGTCTGGCCGGCGGTCGGTCGAAATGCGTCTTGATCCAAAATAGCGTTCCTTCTACGATTCGGCGGCGATTTTCGGCGGGAAATCGCTATTGTCGGCCGGGGTCCCCGGGAGACGGTTTTCGGCCGAAATCGGGTCCGGCGAGGGCCAGTTTAACAAGTATAAGTGCAAAACTCGCGATAAATTAACTATTTTGACCTAGCCTATCCCGCCGAACCTTTTATTATGAATAGTTCTCCCGCATTTTTCAGGATCGCTACCCCTTCGCTGTGATCGTTCGGCGGTCTTGTTCTAGTGGGACGGGCGGAAAGAGCAACGTAGGAGATCCCTCCCATGAGTGTAGCGCTGACAATTCGTTCGGCGGCCTGACGGCTGCTCTCGCTCAGCGCGTGGACTCAATTGGATTTGCTCCTCCCGACCGCTGACGACAGCGACGCTCGCTGCCGCAATCCTTCGCCGCGATCCAACGCGGAAGGTCACAGTATATAAAAGCCTCGCAGATTCAACCGTCCCATTCAACACGCCTCGGAAAACAAGATCCTTTTTGATCGAGATCGAAAGCTATGAACCTCAAACAGCTTCGCAACATCGGCATCTCCGCTCACATTGATTCGGGCAAAACGACCCTGAGCGAGCGGATCCTGTTCTACGCCGGACGCATCCACAAGATCGAGGACGTCAAGGGCGGCGGCGAAGGGGCGACCATGGATTTCATGGACCTCGAGCGCGAGCGCGGTATCACGATCACCAGCGCCGCCACAACGGTTCAATGGGAAGATCATCAGATCAACTTGATCGATACGCCGGGGCACGTCGACTTTACGGTCGAGGTCGAGCGCAGCTTGCGCGTGCTCGACGGGGCGGTGCTCGTGCTGTGCGCGGTGGGCGGCGTGCAGTCGCAATCGATCACGGTCGACCGGCAGATGAAGCGCTATCACGTGCCGCGGTTGGCGTTCATCAACAAGATGGATCGCACCGGGGCAAACCCGAATTCCGTCGTCAAGCAACTCAAGGAGAAGCTGGGTTGCGACGCCGTGATGATGCAGATCCCGATCGGACTCGAAGAGAAGTTCGAAGGCGTCATCGACCTGGTGACGATGAAGGCACTCTACTTCGACGGCAGCAATGGCGAAGACGTCCGCGAGGAAGCGATTCCGGCCAACCTGCAGAAGGACGCCGCGGCCGCTCGCACTCACATGCTCGAAGCGCTCTCGATGTACAGCGACAAGCTGATGGAGATGCTGCTCGGCGAAGAGACGATTTCCGAAGCACAAATTCACGAGCTGATCCGCGAGGCGGTGATCGAGCAAGAATTCACGCCCGTTTACTTGGGCACGGCTTATCGCAATAAGGGCGTGCAGCCG
>DASXPZ010000282.1:0-3099 GCA_036493275.1 Pirellulales bacterium | reverse complement strand
GACGCCACGATGGGCCTGAGAGTCTCGCAACACGACGAGATCCAGGGACTCGATTTCAGCCAGCATGGCGAAGAAGGCTACATCTTTATTTGATCGCTTTGAGTTGTTTTTTCGACGTCCCAAGGACCTGCCGGGTTGCGTCCGCGCGCGGTCCTGCAGTAAGAATTGCCGCGCCGCCCACTCTGCGACTCGATCCTTTTGACGTAGGATCGAGTCGCGGGCGGCGTCATCAACCGGAGTTGAGAAGATGAAGAAGATCGAGGCGATCATCCGCCACTTCAAGCTCGAAGACGTAAAGAACTCGCTCAGCGCCCAGGGTATCCAGGGGATGACTGTCAGCGAGGTCCGCGGCTTCGGGCGCCAAAAAGGGCATACCGAGATGTATCGTGGGACCGAATACTCGGTCGATTTCGTCCCCAAGGTGAAAGTGGAAGTGGTCGTCACGAACGACGAGTTGCGCCGAGCCATCGACGTCATCATGCGCGCGGCGCAAACGGGCCAGATTGGCGACGGCAAGATTTTTGTCGTCAATCTGGACGAGACCGTGCGAATTCGCACCGGCGAAACGGGCGAGGACGCGGTCTGAGCCGGCTCTTCATTTGCGTAAACCTTGTGACGATCGATCGGCGTTGTTGGCATGACAAGTGTTCCAGGAATGCGACCGGGTCTGTTGGCGGCCCGGCAACGATTGATCGAAGGGCGCGAGAAAATCCGCCACCGCCACGCGCAAAACACCCCCAGCGCGCAAATCTGCAACGCCATCGCCGACCTGTACGACTCGATCGTGCTGGAACTGTTCGAAGAGGCGCTCGCCGACTTGGGGGAAAGCGGCACCGACGGGCTCTCTGCGCACATCGCGCTCGTGCCGCATGGTGGCTATGGGCGCCGGGACGTGGCGCCGTTTTCCGACGTCGACCTGATGATTCTCTACGCCAAACACGTCTGGGATCGGGTCGCGCGGCTGATCGAACGCCTGGTGCGCGATCTTTCGGACGTGCGGATGGAGTTGGGGCAAAGTGTGCGCACACCGAACGAAGCGTGCCAGCTTGCTCGCGGCGACGCCACAATCTGCACCTCGCTGATCGAGTCGCGTTTTCTGGCCGGGAGTGAAACGCTGTACGCGCGGTACTTCAATCGCTACGAACACCAGACGCGCCGCCACGCCCGCCGATTGATCGCTACGATCGCCGAGTCACGACACGAAGAACGGGCGCAATACGGCGAGACCGTGTATCTGCTGCAACCCAACGTCAAACGTTCGCCCGGCGGGCTGCGCGACATTCAGTTGATCCGCTGGGTCGGCTTTGCCCGCTACGGCGTGGCCGATCCCGACGGTCTGCGGATGGCCGCCGCGCTTTCGAAGCAAGATCACGCCGCCATCCGCCAGGCGGGCGAATTCCTGCTGCGCATCCGCAACGAAATGCACTTCACCGCGGGCAAGGCGAACGACGTGCTCGACAACACCGAGCAGATGCGGCTGGCGGAACTTTACGGCTATCAGGGCTCGGCCGGCATGCTCCCCGTCGAGCAGTTCATGCAGGAATATTTCCGCATGACGAACACGGTCAGCCATCTGGCCTCCCGATTCGTAGCCACGGCCCGCTCTGGCCCGCGCTGGTTGGAGATCTTCAGCCCGCTCTATAGCCATTCGTTCGAAGACGACTTTCGCGTCAGTTGGGGGCAGGTTTCGGTGCGGCCGCAGTCGTTGGAGAAGGTGCGCGGCGACATATCGCAAATTCTTCGCCTGGCCGATCTCGCCAACCGTTACAACAAACCGATCGCGCATCACGCCAGCGAGGCGATTCGCGCCACGGTAGGCAACCTGCCCGACGTCATCACGCCCGAGGTGGGCCGCCGGTTCTTGTCGTTGATCGATCATCCGGCGCGGCTGGGAGAGATGCTGCGGACCTTGCACGAGATTGGCGTGCTGGAGAAGATCATTCCGCCGTTTGCCCACGCCCGGTCGCTATTGCAATTCAACGAATACCACAAGTACACGGTTGATGAGCATTCGATTCGCGCCGTCGAAGAAGCGACGCGATTCACCCACGACCAGGGACCGATGGGTCGCGTCTATCGCAGGATCAAGCGCAAATGGCTATTGCACCTGGCGCTATTGCTGCACGATCTGGGCAAAGGCTTCGCCGAAGACCATAGCGAAGTGGGCGCGCGAATGGCCGACGAAATCTCGGCCCGACTGGGGCTATCGGAAAGCGACGCCGAGATTCTGCGGTTCCTGGTTCACAAGCATCTGCAAATGTCGCACCTGGCATTCCGCCGCGACACGAGCGATCCGCAGTTGATCGTGCGCTTCGCCGTCGAAGTCGGCTCGCCCGAAACGCTACAAATGCTCTACGTGCTGACTGCGGCGGACTTGGCTGCCGTGGGACCCGACGTTTTGAACGCCTGGAAGATCGACGTCCTGACAGGGCTCTATCGGCGGACGATGGAGCACCTCTCGGGCCATTTGCCGGCGCTGCGCGGCGACGAATGGTTAAGCGCCCGGCGCGAAGAGATCATTAGCCTGCTGAACGATGATGAAGATCGCAGTTGGTGGTCGAAGCAGCTTGCGGCGCTGCCGGCTGCTTACCTGGAAAAAACGCCGATCAGCGCCATCATCGCGGACCTGTCGCCGCTGCGCCGCTTGGGGCATGGCGACGTTTCGGCTCAGGCGCAATTTATTTCGGAGACCGGCGCCGTCGAAATCAGGGTGGGGGCCTACGAAGCGATCACGCCGGGCGTGTTCCACAAACTGTGCGGCGCGCTGGCCAGCCAGGGTTTGCAAATCCTCTCGGCCGAGATCAACACGCTGGCGGACGGCTTGATCTTCGATCGCTTTTGGGTCCACGACCCCGATTTTGCCGATCGCCCCCCGCCGTCGCGCTTGCGTGAGGTCGAGCAGGCCGTGATCAAATGCGTGACCAACCCGGCGGACGCGCGGCCAACCTTCCGCAAAGTGTGGCGCGCCGGCGATAAGCCCACGCCCGGCGAATTGCAGCCGCTGCCGACGCAAGTCCGCATCGACAACAGCACGTCGGACCGTTTTACGGTCGTCGAGTTTTTCGCCGCCGACAGGATGGGGCTGTTGTACACGATCGG
>DASXPZ010000281.1:0-3817 GCA_036493275.1 Pirellulales bacterium | reverse complement strand
TTACGACCTGGTCGAGCCGAAGCTGCTACCGAAGGGGACGACGCTCCTCTGCACCGGTCACTTCGACAATTCCGAAAACAACCCGGCCAACCCCGACCCCACGAAGAAAGTCCGCTTCGGGCTGCAAACCTTCGAAGAAATGATGGTGGGGTACTACACGATCCTGCGCGCAGATGAAGATTTGACGCAGAAGAATAAGTGAGAGCAATGAGCATCATCAATCACCAGTACCGACTTGCCGCGCGGCCTGTCGGCATGCCCAAGCCGAGTGATTGGAAGTACACCGAAGAGCCAGTCGGAGAGCCGGGCGAAGGCGAGGCGCTGGTGCAAGTCCTCTACCTCTCGCTCGATCCGGCAATGCGCGGCTGGATGAACGAAGGTAAGAGCTACATTCCACCCGTCGGCATCGGCGAAGTGATGCGCGCCGGAGGCGTTGGGCGCGTGATCAAGTCGAATGCGCCGATGTTAGCCGTCGGCGATCATGTGTATGGAACGCTCGGCATTCAAGAATACGTCGTCGCGAAGGCCAAAGGTCTCACCAAGGTTGACGCCCGGCTCGCGCCGCTTCCGGTTTATCTCAACACGCTTGGCATGCCAGGCATGACTGCCTATTTCGGGCTGCTCGACGTCGGCCGGCCAAACTCTGGCGAGACGGTCGTCGTTTCCGGCGCGGCCGGCGCCGTGGGCGCGGTCGTCGGCCAGATCGCCAAGATCAAAGGTTGCCGGGTTGTGGGGATTGCCGGAGGGGCGGACAAGTGCCGCTATCTAACCGAGGAACTCGGATTCGACGCCGCCATTGATTACAAGCATCAGGACGTCAAAGAGGCGCTCAGGCAGCATTGCCCGAAAGGAATCGACGTCTATTTTGATAACGTCGGCGGCGAGATTCTGGACGCGGCGCTGACGCACATCACGCGCGGCGCACGGATCGTCGTCTGCGGGGCCATCTCGCAATACAACAACACCGCTGGGGTGCAGGGACCCAAGAACTATCTCTCGCTCCTGGTCAATCGGGCCAGCATGACGGGGATGGTCGTGTTCGACTACGCCGATCGCTACGCCGAAGCGGCCCGCGAAATGGCCGGCTGGATGGCCGCCGGCAAACTCAAAACCCGCGAGCACATCGTGCCGGGTCTAAACACCTTTCCCGAGACGCTGCTGATGCTGTTTAAGGGGGAGAACGTTGGCAAACTGATGCTCAAAGTTGCGGACTAAGCTGTGCGACGTTTGATGTGCAGTCGCTCTCGGTAACGCACGGTAAATTGGGCAGCTACGCCATGAGGGTCAATTTTTTCAAGATTTTCGCGAAGATCGAAGAGCTGGCAGCGTCTGAACAAACCGTGAATGCGCGCATGTGCGAGATCATCCGTCTTTGCTCGCGCGATGTTCAGCACGCCGATTGGGCAGAGCTTTCAGCGCTCGATTACGACGCCGACGTTGCTTCGCTCGCCTTATGGATCCAGGGCGTCTTCGAGCGAAATCCGGCGCCATTTCCGATTCAGGGGCTTTGGATTGGACTTTTTAACCCTTGCGCCGGCCGTAAGGTCTGGGCAGATATGTACGTCGGCGCTCTATCGCAATATACGCCGGATGACGACGGTCATCGCTGGCTGTGGGAAGGGCAAAGCCATTACCCACCGAACGCGGACGCTAATTCAACCTCGCTACGGAGGATCTACGAGATAGGCTACGATCGCACTGACGGGTTGGGAAACACGGCAGAGGAGCCCCTGTGCCTTGCATTTGGAGTGTTCGCAGTACAACAACTGCTGCGCGGACAGTCCACGCGCCTTGTCGGTTCTACGGCGCCTCGGATTGGCGTGGTTGTTGGTTTTGACAGCGGAGACATGCTAAAGCTAGGCGAGCTGACAGATAATGGATTTGTGGACGCATCAAAGGCCTCTCTCTAGCTCAAAGCTTCTTGCCTCCTCCCATAAATTTGCACTGATCCATCGCCAAGGGCTACAATGCCATCCGCCGGGGCCACTGTTACGGACCCATCTGCCAAGGAGGCCTGCCATGTTGACCTTGCTCGGACGAAGGCGGCGGTTTTGTGATGGCGTTTCGCGCCGCGATTTTCTCCGCGTCGGAGCCCTGACGGTCGGCGGGCTTTCGATGGCCGATCTGTTCCGCCAGCAGGCGCTCGCCGCCCGCAGCGGCCAGGCCGGACCGGCCGCCGGCAAGAGCGTGATCATGGTCTTCCTGCATGGCGGGCCGTCGCACCTCGACATGTACGACATGAAGCCCCGCGCGGCCGCCGAGTTCCGCGGCGAATTCAATCCGATCCCCGCGAATGTCCCCGGCATGGAGATTTGCGAGCTGATGCCGCGGCAGGCGCAGATCATGGACAAGCTGGCGATCCTGCGCGGACTCCATTTCGTCGAAGAGCATAGCGCCCATTCGCTGTGGACCGGCTACTCAGAGCGGATCCATCGCCCGGCGTTCGGCTCGGTGGTGAGTTATCTGAGCGGTCGGCAGGATGGATTGCCGCCCTACGTCAGCCTGATGAATCAACCCCTCTCGGAAGATCCGGCCTATTGCGGCAACGCGCATCGGCCGTTCGTCCCCACTGGGCCGGGGCTCGAAAACCTGGGCCTGGTGGCCGGCGTGTCGCATGATCGGCTGGCCGATCGCAAGCGGCTGCTCGGCGGCCTCGACACGATCCGCCGCGAGATCGATTACCGCGGCGCCTTGCAAGGAGTTGACGCCTACACCGTCCGCGCGCTCGACATGGTGGCCTCGAGCAAAACGCGCCAGGCCTTCGACATTGAAAAAGAGCCGGCCGAAGTCCGCGAGCGCTACGGGAAAGCGAACGAAGATTTCCTGCGGGCTCGCCGCCTGGTCGAAGCCGGCATCAACGTGGTCACGCTGGTCGTCGGCGGGTGGGACACGCACAGCAGCAACTTCACTTCGCTGCGGAATCTGCTGCCGAAATTGGATCAGGGGATCCACGCCCTGGTGAGCGATCTGCACGAGCGCGGCCGGAATAAAGACGTGGCGGTGGTCGTGTGGGGAGAGTTCGGCCGCACGCCCCGCATAAACGGCACAGCCGGCCGCGACCATTGGCCCGGCGCCGGCTTTTGCGTGCTGGCCGGCGGAAATTTCAAAACGGGCCAAACGATTGGCGAAACCGACCCCCGAGGCGAGGCGCCCAAGGGGCTTTCGATGACCTCAAGCCACGTGCTGACGAGTCTTTACGGCCACCTGGGGATCGACCCGAGCCAGACGATTCCGGACAATAACGGCCGCCCAATGTTTTTGCTCGACGAGCGCGAACCGGTTCCAGGGCTGGTAGGATAAAAGAAGCGGCGCGATCCCGAATTCTGTGGCCGGCCTCTTTGAGGCCGGTTGCGGACGAGGTTGCTTCGGGGTGTTAGATCCTGGCCATAGGACTTTGCAGTTCGCTTGGGCCGCTTTTCAAGTCGATTCAGCCACTCGCGCGCACATCGATGTTCACGTTGCAACAGGGCCAATTCGGCGCGATCTGCCAGCGGCGCGATTTCTTGCGCGTTGGCAGCGGCTTGGCACTCGCTTCATTTGTTTCGCCTGTCTCGGCGCTGCGCGCCGCTTCGGCCGACAGCCCGCGCGGGGGCAAGGCGAAGAGTTGCATCTTGGTTTATTTGCTCGGCGGGCCGCCGCAGCTCGACACATTCGATCTCAAGCCTGAGGCGCCGGCCGAAATTCGTGGGCCTTTTAAGCCAATCGCCACTAACGTCCCCGGCACGCAGATTTGCGAGCATCTGCCGAAGCTGGCGGCGCTGGCCGATCGTTACGCGTTGGTTCGTTCGGTCAGTCATCCGAACAGCAACCACACGCC
>DASXPZ010000280.1:0-3216 GCA_036493275.1 Pirellulales bacterium | reverse complement strand
GCAAGAGACCAACGCGGGCGCCGAGCGTCGAATCCCAGACGGTGCCTGGATCGATCGTCGTCAGGCTCTGGTCTTTAAATGGACCTTGAGTGCTCGTCATCCACGACGAGCCGATGCGCGGCTCTTTCACGCCCGCCAGGTAGGAGCGATACATCAGGCCGGTGGGCAGCGCCTGCCACGACCAAGGCAAATCGCTGCTGGGACCAAAGCTCATGGCCATTGCTCCCTGCGTCGGCGGAGGTCCAGGGAGGAGCGGCGCGATCGGCGTCGGCGCTGCGCCAAAAGGACTCGTCTGGGGCACGGCGCCAGGGACAGGCTGCGCGGACCATTCACCGTACGGCGGCGGTGTTTCGTTCGGCGTGATCGTACCGGGCGGAATGGATTCCTGGCGATTCGCCAACCGGTCGGGGATGGGGAGTCGAACCACATCCTGCGGACGGGCCACGCTGGCCAGCGTCCCGATGATCGACAAGGCGACCATCGGCGCAAGCGCGCAGCGGGAGATAGAGCGGAGTGATTGCATGGGTCGGAGGGAGGCCAGGGCGGGATAAGTCTGGCGGCGAAGTGAGGTGGGCGTCAGCAGTAACTCGACGGAAGCCTTACTACAGGCATCATCGGCAAGCTCGGCACAACAACCATACGTGCAAAAACAGGATTCTTCGCCAAAGTCTGCCACGCTTGAGAGACTGGACAAGACGAGCGAAAACTGCCGCCGGGCGCTGTCGGAACGACTGGAAGCCTCTTCCCCTTTTGCCTGACCGGCACGGCGCCGCGTCACTCGAAAACGCCCGCCCGATGTCTGCGGCGCCCGGCCGGCGGGCGGAAAACTCTGACTAGCCAGACCGGTCGATGTCTGCCGTCAAAGCTCGCCGAGTTTCGCTCTCTTGCGGCAATACATGTGGGAGGAGGGGACTGTCGGCCTTCCGGTGTCACGCCTGGAATGGGGTACACTTGCTTGCGTCCAAACCCGCGGGTCACGACCTGTCGGCGGCTTTAAACCGGTCTCAGGAACAATTCTCGCAATCTCCCGGTAAAGTGCCGGCGGAAGGTCGCGGGGCGAACCCAGAGAATGAATAAAAACTAGTCCGATAGGGTTGCTTGCAGCGCGGTTTTGCCCTAACTTACGCTGGAATAGAGGCCTCCGAGGAGGGGGGAAAGGGTTCGGATCTCCGAAATGGGATTTCGAGCACGATTCCTCGAAGAACGGAACACGAGTGAGTTGGGGCATTTTGGGGGGAGAGCGTTTCTTTCGTTTCGCGTTAAAGCGTGCGCCTGCGGGCAGGTTGGCTGCGGCCAGGCGCGCTTTTGTTTCGCGATGGAATTCCTCGACGGATATTCCATCGCACGTTTTGTCGTTTCGTGTTTTAAGGAGTGGCGAGTATGCCGTCGGGTACGATTAAGAAGCTGGTACATGACAAGGGCTTCGGTTTCATTCAAAGCCCGGATGGTGGGGACGTGTTCTTCCATCATTCCAGCGTGGCGGACCATCAGTTCGACAACTTGTCCGAAGGGCAAGCCGTCGAATACACGGTCGATTCGGGAGGCGGACCAAAGGGCAAGGGCCCGCGGGCTGCGTCAGTCACTCCCGCCTAAAGTCGGCGAATCGCCGAGAAGTCTCGGCGGTCGGCGAAAGATTTATCGAGCCTACATGATCAGCGGCCCTGCAATTGCGGGCCGCTGATTTTATTTGATACCTTCAGTGCGCCGGCTGTTGCGTCGCGTGCGCGGCGCGCGACTCAGCCGGCGAAGGCGCGCGGCTCGCCTCACTCGCTTCTCAACGTCCTCTCTTGTCGACCTATGTCCATTCGCGTTTCCAACATCCGGCTTGGCATCGACGAAAGCGAGCACGCGCTCCCTGAGCGTGTGGCGCGAGCGCTGGGCGTGCGAGTGGGAGATATCCGAAGTTGGCGAATTTTGCGCAAGAGCCTCGATTCGCGTAATAAGTCCGACTTGCGGTTTGTCTATTCGGCCGAGATCGCTCTGCCCGAAGATGAATCGCGCCTGATAGCCCGCGCTCGCGCGGCGCGTAGCGGAGTCGAGGCCGAGCTCTACCGCGAGACGCCGTTTGAATTGCCTCCGCCGGGCGAGGGCCGCCTCGACGAGCGCCCTGTGATTGTCGGCTCGGGTCCGGCGGGCTTGTTCGCCGCGTATTTTCTGGCTGCGGCCGGCTATCGCCCGCTAGTGCTCGAACGGGGCCGGGCGGTGCGAGATCGCGTTCGCGACGTGCAAGCCTTCGACGCCGGCGGGCCGCTCGACGTCGAGAGCAACTACTTGTTTGGCGAAGGGGGCGCCGGCACGTTCAGCGACGGCAAGCTGACTTGTCGCAACAGCGGGCCCGACGTGCAGCGCGTGTTGCAAATTTTTTCCGAATGCAAAGGCAAACCCTCGATTCTCTACGATCACCGCCCCCATCTCGGCAGCAACCGGCTGCCGGCGGTCGTCAAAGCGCTGCGGCAGCGGATTGAAGGGGCCGGCGGCGAACTGCGATTCTCCTGCCGCGTCGAAGACGTGGACATCGACGATCGCCGTGTGCGGGCCGTGATGACCTCGTCGGGGCGAATCCCTTGTTCGCTCTTGCTTCTTGCGATTGGTCATTCGGCGCGCGACACGTACGAGATGCTGTTGCGCCGTGGCGTGCCGATGGTCCAGAAGCCGTTTCAAATCGGCGTCCGCATCGAACAATCGCAAGAACAAGTCAATCGAGCGCAATATGGCGAGGCCCGGCTCGAGGCGCAATTAGGCGCCGCCGATTACACGTTGATCGCCCGCGGAGACGTGCCGCTATTCAGCTTTTGCATGTGCGCCGGAGGGCAGGTGATCCCCAGCGTGTCTGAGCCGGGCTATTTTTGCACCAATGGCATGAGCCTATCGAAGCGCTCGTCTCCTTACGCTAACAGCGGGCTGATGGTCACGCTCGATCCAAGCGATTTCGGTTCGACCGACGTGCTAGCCGGCATGGAGCTGCAAAGGGTTTATGAGCGGATGGCATACGAAGCGGGACGCGGCGACTATGTCTGTCCGATTCAATGGGCTGGAGATTTTTTAGCGGGCCGCGCCAGCCACGGACCGATCCCTTCGAGCTATCCGCGTCAGACCGCGCCGCTGGACATCACGCGCTTCGTCCCGCCGAAAATCGTCCGGGCCCTGCGTCGCGGACTGCCGATCTTGGACCACCGCTGGCGCGGGCGATTTTTGGCAGGCGCCACGCTGGTGGCC
>DASXPZ010000279.1:0-4704 GCA_036493275.1 Pirellulales bacterium | reverse complement strand
GTGGCCATAGAAATAGGGGCTCTCGCGGTTCAGCCCATTGCCGCGGGGAAGATTCTCCATGATGTAATTCAACCCTCGCTGCAAATCGGGCCCCTCGTAGACGCCGGCGCTGTAGAGCGCCACCACGCCCGCTGCGGAACGCGGAAACTGGCTGGGTCCCCCTTGTAGCATGTACATGAAACCGCCGTCGGCGTTCTGGCTCCGCTTGACGTACTCGATGCAGCGCTCGATCGTCTTGGCAGGGACGTAAATGCCGGCGTTGCGGGCCGAGCGTAAGGCCATGATCTGGCAGATCGTGACCGAGATATCGGCGTCGTTGCGCTGTGGTTGATAGCGCCAGCCACCCTCGGCGTTTTGCGTGTCGACGATCAGGTTCACGGCCTTGGTCAGTTTTTCGCGCATGTCGGCGCGGCGCGTCATGCCGTACGTTTCGGCCAGAAAGAGCGTGGCAAAGCCATGCCCGTACATCGGGCCATGTCCCATGTCGTCCGCGACGTGGACGAAGCCCTCGTCGCCGACGTTATTGAGCAGAAAGTCGACGCAGCGCGAGACCTCGGCGCCGTAGGGTCCTTCGTCGGGCGTGCTGCCGGAAGCGACGAACGCCAAGCCCGAGAGGGCGCAAATGGCCACGTTTCGGCTCCAGCCACCGGAACCGAATGAGCCATCTTCGCGCTGCTTATCGGCCAGGTAGGCCAGGCTCTTTTCGATGGCGCGCATCGTCGCCGGCGTCATGAACTCCACACCGGTGCTGTCCGGGCTTTCGTCTGCTGCGGCGCCGGCGGCCTGCGCGGTGGAACCGAACAGCGGAGCGAGAGGGATCGCGCCGATGAGCATTCCCAGTAGCGCCGCCTGGCAGCGAGAGATCGCGTTTCGGTTCAACATCCTCTCAATCCTTTACTTCGTTCGCGGAGCTCAGTTTCAAACCACGCATTCCTGTTGATCTCGATCGACCGGAGTCGCGAGACCGTGCCTGTTCGCTTCGCTACTTTTGTCTTGCCCGCGATTCCGGTTCGGCGATCGAGCGGAAGTAGTCGGCGATCATCTGCTCGTATTTCGGCAGAAATTGCTCTTCGTACGATTGCAACATTTGCTCGCGCTCATGTTCCGGCAACTGTCCCCAGACTCCCTTGAGGATTTCCTTCATGTCGGCCATGTCCGGCTTGGCGGCCGCGTGCTTGCGGAGCTTGTCGGTGCTTTCATGGGCTGGCTGCTCGTTGGGCTGCTTGCCTGAACCCGATGATTTGCCCGGCTGCTTGGCGCTGCGCGAGTCGGCGGTTTTCTGCCCCGACTTACTACCCGGCTTGCAATTGCCTCCCTGGCATTGCTTTGCTGATTGCTTGATTAGCTCGTCGAGGTCTTTGACGATTTTCGATTGCAATTGCTGCGTGGCGCGGTCTGAACGACTGCCGGCGATCAACGATTCGACTTCGCGCATTTCCTGGTTGACGCGGCCGAGTGGAGTTTGCTCGCCAGCCTGACCGACGTCTTCTCCATCAGTTAGACCTTTGAGGAGCTCTTCGTCGAGCCCATCGCCCGCGGGCTTCGCGATGTCAGCCTTCGGCTTGGCGGTGGCCTTCTTGTCAGTCCCAGTTGGTTTGTTGCTTGCGCCGGCAGGTTTGCTTCCAGCGTCGCCAGGCTTTGTCAAGCCTTGATCGGCCGAAGGGTCTGGGCCGAGGTCTTCCAGGAGTTGATCGTCGAGCGACTTGGCCGGCGCGGGTTGGGCGCCTGAAGATTTTGCGGCCGGCCCCGTGGGCTCAGCCTGCTGCGCGCCGGCCAGATTGCCGAGCGAAGCGACGGCGAGCACAGAAACAGAGAGCAGGACGAAGGAGATCGCGCGCCACGAGCTCTTCGACCCGACGAGAGTGAACCGCTCGGTCATGGCTTCTCCTCCGGCGCCTGGGGGCCGTCTTGGGCGTCAGGCGGAATCTCGGGCAGCTTGTCCGGATCTTCTTCCGGCTTATCCGCCACCTCGAGCATATTCGCCACCATGCCGGCCAGGCGACCCTGTTCCTTGCTCAAAGCAGCATACTCTCGCTTCTGGTCGGGGGACAGATCGGGGTTTTGGTTTCTGGCCTCTTCCAACGCGGCCGTCCGCCGATTGATCTGCTGCTGGATCGATTTTAGCAGTTTTAGCTCGGCCAGCCGGCGCAGGGCCGCTTGCTGATCGCCGCCGCCTCCCCCCGGACCTCCCTCGCCCCCTTCTTTTTTTGGCTCCGGCGGCTCTTCGGGCGGGTCCTTTTTGAGTGCCTCCTGGAGTTGCTGGAGCCGCTCCAGAGCCCCAGACTGGGCGGTGATCGTCTCTTGCCCCGTCTCGCGAAGCGCCAGCTTCTGGCCGGCCGTGCGCATGTCGCGCTCGACTCCTTCAAGCACAAATTGAAAGACCTCGGCGCCGGCCAGCGTTTTGGCCAGCTCGGCCGATTCTCCCGCCAGATCTAACTGCTGGTGAGAAAGATCCCGCACGCCTGCGGCCTCGGCCCGCGAGAGAGCGCCATTCGCCGCCGCGCGACGCGCTTGATATTGTTGCGTGTCTTCGATCAGCTTTTGCTGTTGCAAGATCATGCTCGCCACTGCGTCTTCCATTCGCGCGAGTTGCTCTTGGGCCAGGTCGGCTTCGGCCTGCTGGCGCTTATGCGCCAGTTCCTTTTGAGCTTCTTCCAAATCGCGCTTCGCCTCTTCAGCCAGGTCGGCTGCGCGGGGGGCATCCCCTTTTTCTGCGCTCGCGCCGGCGTCTGCCATCTTGCCGCCGGCCGCCGCCGCCTTTTGGGCCGCCTTGTCGGCCTGTAAACGCTCCAGGCTGCGCGCGACCCGTTCGACCTCTTCTTGAAGACGCCGCTCCTGGCGGCTGAGCCGTTGGAGCTCTTCTTTTCGTTGTTCGTCTTCGGGGGCGCCTGCGGCGTCGGCCTTGGCCTTGGCAAGTTTCTTACGCAGTCCCTCTTGCTGAGCGGCGAGATCCGCGAGCTTTTCCTCCGCTTCGCGCAGTTTTTTCACCAACCGCGTCAGCTCATGCTCTCGGCGGTTCGACAAAATGTTCAACAGTTCGCGCAGGTCCTCCTGGACTTGCTGTTGCCCAGCGCGGGCTTGGCCGGTGAGATTCTGTTCGACGTTTTGTCCCGCCTTGCGCATGCCGGCCGAAACGCCTTGTCCACGGGCGTGCTCCAAAGCGTCGGCGATGCTATCGGCGACGAGCGGATCTTCCTGGCGAGCGGCGGCGGCCGTTTCTTCCATGTGCTGTTCGAGCTTATCCATGCGGCGGGCCAACTCGAATTCGCGCTCGGCCAGCTTTTGCAAGTCTGCCCGTTGCTGTGGATCGAGCTCCGCAAAGGAGCGTGTGAGGGTGGTGGCGGCGACGGTCGCGGTATCGGCCATGACCTGCTCTTGTGCCTTGGCAAGTTGACCTACTTCGCGATGGAAATGGCGATAGTTGACCCACTGCTTCATTTCTTCCAGTGTTCGATCGAGCGCCTGGATGATTTCGTCCTGGGCTCCGCCGGCTGCTTTGAGGGCCGCGCTCACGGCGGCTGGGCCGGTGGCACCGTCCGCTGGCCTGGCAGATCCGTCCGCCGGTTTCGAAGCGCCGTCAGCGCCATCTTGCGCATCGAGCTGCGCCTCCTTGGTGGCCACGGTCAGCTCGCGGGCGGCATCAGGCAGCGGCCCTCGCGCGAGCTCGTCGAGCATGGCCAGCACGTCCTGCATCTGCCGCTGCGCGTCGGGACCATCGACCTTGTTGATCTGAAGCTCATCGAGAAAATCGACGATCTGCGAGCGAACGCCGTCGGTGTCGTTGGCCAACTCGCGCTCGACCTGTTGCTGATTCAGCCGGGCGCCTTGCAGAGCGTCGAGGTCCGACTTTTTCAGCTTGCCCGTCTGGTCTAACTGTACTTGCAGGCCCGAGACATGCCCGCGAGCGCCCCGTTCGAGTTCGAGAACGCGCGCCAGCTCGTTAAAAATCGTGGTTTGCCGATCGGCAAGCCGGTTCTGCATCTCTTCGAGCGTGACGATCGTCACGCGCCGCGCGCTGCTCTGGCCGGTCTGCGGCGAATAATCGGTCGCGGCGACGTGGAACGTCAATTGCGTTCCGGCCGGCAGCCCCAGCGGCTTCAGCTCCCAGTCGTACGACAACTCTTGACGATCGCCAGAGTAATTCTCAGCGGCCGACGCCGAGGCTTGCTCCGCGGTGACCTGCTCCGGACCATCCTGCAAAATGACCGTCGATTCTCCCTTGTCGGATTGATCCGACCGCAAATAGCGCAACAGGATCTGATGGATCGCCAGGTCATCGCGGGCCATGACCGATAAAGGCAACGTGGCGTCGGCGGTGACGAACGTGTTCGACTTCGGTTGCCGCACGTCGACTGCGGGCGCCGCGTCTGGCACGGCCGTGATTTCGTACTTGATCGAATCGGCCGAATGGAAACCGACGCGGTCGATTAAATCGAGCCAATAGGCCCCGGAACGCTCGACGACGAATTCCGGCGCCGCGGCGCCCTCAGCCGGAGGCGAGAAGGAGGGCGAGGATGGAGACGTGGGCGGGGGAGCGGTGATTCGGTATCCATCGGCGCTAACGGCCGTGGGGGAAAGCAGCGTTTCTCCCATCCGTACGTTGGCTTCGACCACTGGCTTGGTGCTGGTCGCTGAGAGGAGGACGCGCGTCCCGCGCAGGGCGCGCAAATTCAGGTCGCTCGCCCGTTCGGGCCAGCCGGTGTA
>DASXPZ010000278.1:0-14307 GCA_036493275.1 Pirellulales bacterium | reverse complement strand
GCAGCTCGAGCGATTCGCGAATCACTTCCTGCGGATCGGCGCAGCCCAACAGCCGAATGCTCAATTGATAGAGCAGCAGCAGGTCCTGAGCCTGATCGGCGTTGTGAATGGCCGAGAGGGCGAACTCGCTGGGAATGAAATCTCCGACGAGCGTGTTGCGAACCATCTTGTCGCCGCTGATCGGGCCGGTCGAGGAGGTGGGCGGCTGTTCGCTCTGATGAAAGCTGAACTCGCAGGTTCCCAGCCGTAGGTTATGCCCTTCGCTGAGGACCGCGTCGTCGATCTTTTGCTCATTGACGAAGGCGCCGTTGCGGCTGCCGGCGTCGCGGACTCGCCATTCTCGATCGTGGCAAGAGATCACGGCGTGCCGCCGCGAGCAGAGAGGATCGGCCAGCGTGATCGTGCAGTCGTCGCCGCGACCGAGCGTCGTCTCGTTCGTCGAGTCGAGCGAATAATGCCGGCCCGCGTGAGGACCGATCGTCATGGTTAGATAGGTGTAAACCACGGACAAGCAGACCTTCTGGCTGCCGAACTTTCGTCTCGCGCCCGAACTTCACTATAACACGTCGCCCGATGCTGACAGGCGCCTGCAGTGCGCCGCCTGACCAGTATAGAATAATCCTTGGCGTTTCGGGCAGAATCACCTCGCCGACCGTTTGGGGTGAATGTCCCCTGGCTTACGCGACTTTCTTCTCATGATAAGCGACCTTCAACCCACCTCTGAGGCCCGAGCGGATCGTGGGTTGTTGATCGTCGGTCACGGAACGGAAGAAGAGCGCGGCCGCGATGAATTCGCCCGACTGGTCCGAAAGGTCGCTCGCCAGGCGCCGCATATGTTGGTCGAAGGCTGCTTTCTGGAGCTCGCCTCACCCGACATCGCAGCCGGCTGCGCGCAACTCTATGAGCAAGGCGCGCGGGACGTGACCGTCGTTCCGCTGCTCCTGTTTTCCGCGGGACACGCCAAGCGAGATATTCCGGAGCAGGTGGCGGCCGCCCAGGCGCGCCTGCCGGGCTTCAATATTCGCCAGGCCGAATGCTTGAACTGCGCCGCGCCGCTGGTCGAACTTTCGGCCCTGCGCTATCGCCAGGCGCTTGCCACGCGAGCCGAAGTGTCCAGCGAAAAGTCGCTGCTGCTTTTTGTGGGCCGGGGGAGCAAGGACGCCGAGGCCAACGCCGAAATGCGTCGCTTTGCCCAATTGCGGCAAGAGCAGACGCCCGTTGGCGGGGTCGAGGTCTGCTTTCTGGCCATGGCGCAGCCAGCGCTCGCGGAATCCCTCGCGGCGATTGCCGAATTGCGCTGGGTGAGGATAGTCGTGCAACCCCATCTCCTGTTCGCTGGTAAATTGGCCGATCGGATCGCGATGCAAGTCGCCGAAGCCGCCAAGTCGCAGCAGGATAAAGATTTCGTCCTCGTCGAACCTCTCGGAGCGGAAGATCTGTTGGTACAAGCGGTGCTGTTGCGGGCCGGCGCCGTGCATGGCGCTGCGGTCTAAATGGAGTTTGCGTCCCGTGGGCGAACCTCTTCCAGAGGACCTTTCGGAAGCCGCTAGAGACTTCTAGATCGACGACCAGTCAAAAAAAGGCCGGTTACAGAATGCTTGCCCTGGCTTGCGATTTCGCAGATCGGCGTCTGCTAGCGGACTGAAACATTCGACGGCGCGGCCGTTTACAGAAACACTTCCCCGGCAGCCCGCGTAGATACAGTGTGCCTAAGTCGCCCGATCGGTTGATCTTGCTTTTCCAAAAGCCAACGGATAGGATCGTCTAACTTATTACATCCGTGGCACTTAGACGCGAATTATGCGTCTGTTCTGCGCATTGAACCCTGCAATCAAACCACTGAGTAAAGGATTCGTGATGAGCCGTCCTAACATTATCGCTCGTCGATCGTCGGTCTGGGGCAAGTCTCTGGCGGGGCTTTCCCTGGCGACCCTGGCTGTCGCCGCCGTGATCGTCGGGTCTGTCGGGCTCTCGCGAGCAACCGCCCCGAACGACGATGTCGATACCACATTGATCGCTCCGGCGCCGGCCAAGCAAGGCCGCGTGGATCTGACGGGTCCCACGGACGACGATCGCCGGATTGCCCTGGCGGTTTCGCAATTGATGCGCTCTCAGCACATGTCGAAGCGCCCGCTGGACGACGAAATCTCGAAGCGGTTCCTCGACCGCTTCTTGAAGACGCTCGATCCGATGAAAGTCTATTTCGTCCAGTCGGACATCGATCGCTTCAAGGAACATCAGCTCGAACTCGACGACACGATTCGTCGCGGCGACGTCAGTTTTGCCTACGAGGTCTTTAATCAGTTTCTGAAGCGGGTCGACGAGCGGGTCAAGTGGGTCGACGAGATCCTCAAGCAAAAGCAGGACTTCACCATCGACGAAGAGCTGTTGCTCGATCCCGAAAAGGGCAACTACGCCAAAGACGAGACCGAAGCTCGCGATCTGTGGCGCAAGAAGATGAAATACGAGTTGCTGCTCCTCAAGGCCGATAAAGAGGCCAAGGCGAAAAAGGCGGCCGAAGGCCCCAAGTCGGACGAGCCTCCGGTCAAGGAGAAGGCGCCTGAAGATCCGATCGTCAAGCTCTCGAAGCGCCAACACGGCATCGCCCGCCGCTGGCACCAGATCGACGACAAGGATCTGCTCGAGATCTATCTCAGCTCGTTAACCACGGCGTTCGATCCCCATTCGTCCTACATGTCTCCCAAGACATTGGAGAACTTCGAAATCGACATGCGGTTGCAGCTCGACGGCATCGGCGCCGCCCTCTCCTCGGGCGACGACGGATACGTCACGGTGCAAAAGGTGGTGCCGGGCGGAGCGGCCGATAAAGACGGCCGTCTGAAGGTCGAAGACCGAGTGACCGGCGTCGGACAGAACACCGACGGGCCGATTGAAGATGTTGTCGATATGAAACTTTCGGACGTGGTTTCGAAGATCCGCGGTCGCCGTGGCACGACGGTCCGCTTGGAGGTCATGCCGGAAGGGACGACCGAGCGCAAGATTTACAACATCATGCGCGACGAGATCAAACTTACTGATAGCGAGGCTCGCGGCCGGATAATCGAGAAGCAATTCGGTAGTCAGACCTTCAAAATCGGCGTGATCGACCTGCCAAGCTTCTACATGGATATGGACGGCGCCCGCCAGGGTCTCCCCGACTTCAAGAGCACCACGCGCGACGTGCGTCGTCTGCTCGATGATTTCAAGGCCAAGGGAGTCCAAGCCGTCGTGCTCGATCTGCGCAAGAACGGTGGCGGATCGCTCCCTGAAGCCGAGAGCCTGACCGGACTGTTCATCGATCAAGGTCCGGTCGTGCAAATCAAGGATTCCGACGGGCACGTCGCTCAGCACGACGATCCCGAGCAAGGCATGGCCTGGAGCGGCCCGCTGGTCGTGTTGATCAGCAAGCTGAGCGCCAGCGCCAGCGAGATTTTCGCTGGGGCCATCCAGGATTATGAACGCGGCCTGATTGTGGGAGATCATTCGACCCACGGCAAAGGCTCGGTCCAGAGCCTGATGGATCTTTCGCGGCAATTGCTCCGCGGAATTCCCCATCCCGAGCCGATGGGCGCGCTGAAGATCACCATGCAGCAGTTCTATCGTCCGCACGGCGAGAGCACCCAGCATCGAGGCGTGGTGGCGGATGTGGAATTGCCGAGCATGAGCACCGAATGGCCGGTCGGCGAATCTGATCTGGATTACCCGCTGGAGTTCGACACCGTGCCCGAGGCGCCGTATCGCAGGCTGCACCAGGTCGACCGCGATCTGTCGGCGCAGCTCAGCAAACTTTCGGCCGAGCGCCGCAAGCAGATGCCGGAATTTCAAGCGCTTGAGCGCCGGATCGCCCGCTACAAGGAGCAGAAGACCCGCAAAGGGATCACGCTCAACGAGAAGAAATTCCTGGCCGAGCGGGCGGAATTCAACGCCGACAAGGAACAGGAAAAGGAGCTCGATGAGCTAGATACTCCGTCGAAGGAAATCTTCGATCCCAATAATTACTACAATCGTGTAGCACTGTCGGTGCTGCTCGACTACCTGAAGTTAACCAAGGTAGCGAAGACGAACTGACAAGCGACACGGTCGCTGTATTTCTACCAACAGCCCGGCGACGGAAACCCCGTCGCCGGGCTGTTTCTTTTCACACCAGCGCGAACACATCCTCGCTTCGGCGCAGCGTCAAGCGGTGAGCAAGTAAATGACGTCGGTGCGCAATTGCGTTGGGTCGTCGGTCCAGTGGCCGTAGATTTCCCAGCTGGTTCCGGCGAACTGGCGGCCGCTACCGACGCTCCAATCGCGAATCGCCTGATGCGCTTCGTTCAGTCGGTGGTAGGGCCCGATGTGGCTCGTCGTCGCGACAATACCGACCGGCGTGGCGGAACAAAAGACGTCTCCGTCGCCGACAAACGGAGCCATTACCTCGGCCCCAACTTCCAGGTTGATTGCGCAGTCCAAGTAGACTGCCACATGGCGACCACCGGCGAATCCGGCGGCGCGCAGAAAGTTCCACACCTTGCCGCAGCCATCCGGCGCCACGCGCGAGAGCTCCGACTGCTTTGCCAGGCGGCGGAGCACGGCAATCGTTTGCGGCGGCGCATATTTGACTTCGACTTGGTAGGGCATGAGGTGTCTCGCTAATCTGCCTGCTTAAAAGAAATCGGCCCGCGTGTGAATCGTCTCGCAACCCGACGGGCCCAGGTGTTCCACGTTGTTGAGTGTGAGCAGCTTGAATTCTTTGCCAATTACCACCTGACTGATTGAGGTGTTGTAGAGCGAAAAGGGATTCCGCTCGGCCGGCACGTCCAAGATCGATTTGAAGATCGCGGCCAGTAGTCCGCCGTGCGAGACGAGGGCCACCGTCTTGTGGCCGCCGGCGGCGATCGCGTCGAAGGCGGCGCGGCCGCGCGTCATCAGGTCGCGCCGGCTCTCGCCGCCGGGAATGCGGTAATCGGGGTCCGACCCGCGCCATTGGGCAGTCTCTGCCGGATAGCGCTCCGAGATCTCGGCGTGGAGCAGATCCTGAAAAACGCCGACGTTGATTTCCATCAATCGCGGGTCGGCGATTGGCGTCAGTTTCAAGGCCCGCGCCAACGGCTCGGCGGTTTGCACGGCGCGCGGCAAGGGACTGGTGTAAATCGCCTCGATCGGCTCGCGCGCGAGCGCGTCGGCCACGGCGTCGGCCTGTCGCAATCCCAAGGCTGAAAGGGGCGTGTGCGATTGCCCCTGTAAGCGCCCCTCGGCGTTGTAACAACTCTCTCCATGTCGAATGCAATAGATCAACATCTACCGATCGCGCTCCCTGCGCCTCTTATTGCCCGAACAGGATGAAACGATTTCAAACGCCCGATCTCGATCGGACTGCGTTTCCCGCGGCGCCCAAGATTATCGGCTGCGCGGGTCCCGGCGCCAGCGTTGATGCCAGCGCAGTCTCTGCGCAACCGGCAAAGTTTAGCAGATCGACTCATTCTGTGATCCCTCTCTGGTCGATACGTTCGTTCGACAACCCTGGCTCCGGCCGACGGCGCGAAGCGCGGGGGGCCGAAGGCACAGGCTTGTCGACGCGACGAATTGTTTACCGGCTCCGCGAGCAGCTTGGCTGCGAACCTGGCGAAGGGAAAAAATGCCACGATGGCGTTTCTTCCCCAGACTGAGAGAGGGGATTGAACGTGACACGAATGCGAATCTGGCCAACCCTGACAGTGCTGTCCGCCGTGGCGCTCACCGGACTGGTCATGTGTTGTGGAGCGAGGCTCGACGACGTCCAGCATTCGATTCAACAATGGCTCGCAACGTCGAACATGGCAACAGCGTGCGAGTCGTGCAATCCTGGCGCTAAACTGCCGCTGCTCGAACCGCTTGACCTTCAGACCGAATGTCCCGCGCTCTTCGCCACCGCCGCGGAAGAAGCGGCCGGGCCCGAGCTCACCACACCCAATGTCTGTCCCGTGATAGCGGAAGAATCGCTCGACACGGCCTGCCAATGGGCCGCAAATCCAACGATGGGCCAGCCCGACAAGGCTTCCGAGGCGCCGCTCCTGCGAGCTCCGATTGTCAATCAGGTCGAACAGGCAGTCGCCACGTCCCCATTTGCAATTGATTCGACCGTTGCATCGGACGAGGCGCCTGCCAAGGAACGTATCTTACAGCATTACGTTACGCCCGTCGCGCACAAGAGTCCGACGGTGGTGGCCGCGCAACCACCCGTTGCGCTCGCCGCGCAGACCTCAGAACCCACCGAGTCCATCGCTAACGCGACCGACGGACTTGTCGAAGCCCCCAGCGAGCACGATGGTTCGCTAGCTCGCCCAACTCCGCCACCGGCGCCCGCTGTGTTGCAACCGGTCCACGAGGCAACGCCGCGAGCAGCCGAAGCCCCGCTCTTAACGCCGCCACCGACTCGCGCGGCGTCGCCCAGCGCAAAGTCGGACCAGACTAGCAGTCCGCTGGCGCCGCATATCAAGAACATGAAGAACCCACCGCCGCGCAGCGCCGTACCTAGCAAGATCCATTCCTCCGAGACATCCTCAGCAAGTCTCTCCGGGAAGCAATCGGGCGTCACGCTCGAATGGACGCTGCCCGAGGCTGTGACGTTGGGCCAGGCGTCGAACTGCCAATTGCAACTTCGCAACGGCACAGAGACCGCGGCGCAAAACGTGACGGTGACCGTACGACTTTCGACCGGCGTCCGCGTGGAGCACGTTGATCCGCGGCCGACCGCCGCGCAAGGCAGCACGCTGATCTGGGAACTGGCAGAGCTGGCTGCCGGCGCAGGGTCGGCAATCCAACTCAGCGTTGTTCCCGAGGCACAGGGCGAATTCGCTCCCACCGCTAGCGTCACCTGCACGCGCAGCGTGGCCGCCAAGGCGCCGATTGTCGAACCGCGCCTGGCAATGACGATCGAAGGGCCGAGCGAAGCGGTCGTCGGTCAGCCCACGCCGGTGCATGTTCGCGTCGCCAATGAAGGAACGGGTTCCGCGATGGGCATTGCGGTCGAGCTGCGCTTGGCCGAAGGTTTGGAAGGAGCGTCTGGTTTCAAATCGAAATACGCCATTGGCACGCTCGCGCCGGGCGAATTTCGCCAGGTGCAGGTAATGATTAGCGGCCGCGACGCGGGCAGTTTTGCGATTAGCGGTCAAACGGTTCTGGGAGACGCGCGTGCCGGCGCCGCCACTTACAACGTGCGGATGATTCGGCCGTCGCTGGCCGTGGCCGTCGAAGGACCGAAGCTCCGCTTTGTCGATCGCAAGGCCGAGTACACGATCAATGTGAAGAATCCCGGCCCCGGGCCGATCGAAAACGTCCAACTGCAAGAAACCGTTCCCGCCGGCTTTCGCTTTGTCGAAGCCAGCTCCGGCGGTTCGTTCGATCGGCAAGCCCGCCAGGTCGCGTGGTTTGTCGGTCACTTGGAACCGAACGAAAGCGCCAACGTGGCGGTGCAGCTTGTAGCCATCGAGCCAGGCGAACATCGATTAAACGCCGAGGCCAAGGCCGATTTCGGCGTGTCAGGCGAGGCCGAAGCTACGACCACGGTCCGCGGCGCGCCGCGCGTCGTGATCGATGTGACCGAGGATGACGATCCGGTCGAGGTCGACGGCGAAACGGTCTATCGCGTCCGCCTGTCGAACACCGGTTCAATGCCTGCGAACAAAGTGCAATTCGCAGGCGAGGCGCCGCGCGAGATGCAAATCTTGAAAGTCGACGGACCGGCTCCGGGTCTCATCAAGCGACAGCAAATCGTCTTTCCAGCGGTCGAAACGCTCGGGCCGGGCGAGACCGTGTCGTACGAGATTCACGTGAAATGCCTCAAGGCGGGTCAGGTGCAGTTCCGAGCTTACTTCCGCACGCAAGACAACCCTACGCCCGTGCTGGAAGAAGAAACGACCAGAATCTACGCCGAGTAGCGTCGGACGCGCGGCTCTGCAGCGAGTTCGTCGAACCAAGTAAAATCACAGAAGGGCCGGCCTTCATCGCCAGCGTGCGATGGAGGACGGCCTTTTTTCGTTTGCCAGGCGCAGGGGGGACGCGATCACCAGATTCAGGCAGCGCCACGACCTATTTCAGACAAGGCTGACACGCCGAGAAACCTGGACATTTCTCGCGGATCGGAGCATCGTAACTACATCGTCTTCCAGGATTTCAGGGCGGTCGCACGCGACCGGGGCTTCAGGATAGAATGCGCCGCAACTTCGGGCGACCTGTTCAACCAATGCAACTGATTATCGAGGCGAAGGATGAGTAAACGACTGGCGGGTAAAACGTGCGTCGTGACCGGTGGCGGGACGGGCATTGGCTTAGGCGTTGCGCTGGCCTTGGCCGAAGAAGGCTGCCGCGTGGCGATCACCGGCCGGCGCAAAGAGGCCCTCGAAGCCGCCTGCAAGCAATTCACCGGCGAGCCGCGGATCATTGCCCACGAGTGCGACGTAGGGAACCTGGCCAGCGTCGACCAGCTTTTTGCCTGGGCAAGCAAGGAGTTGGGACACGTCGACATTCTGGTCAATAGCGCCGGCGTAAACGTGCCGCGTCGCAAACTGGCAGAGCTTCATCCGGACGATTGGGAGAAGATGATACGCATCAATTGCACCGGCGCCTTCTACTGCATCCGCGCCGTGCTCCCGGAGATGCGCAAGCGCAAAGATGGCCTGATCGTCAACATCTCTTCGATCGCCGGTATTCGCGCGTCACTACTGGGGGGCGTCGGTTATACGGCGTCGAAGTTCGGCATGACGGGACTCGGCGCCACCGTCTCTCGCGAAGAAGCCGAAAACAACATCCGCGTCACGAATATCCATCCCGGCGAAGTCGAAACGCCAATCCTCGACAACCGCCCCGTCCCGGTCAGCGCTGAACACCGCGCGCGCATTCTGCAACCGGCCGACGTCGCCGCCGCGGTGCTAATGGTCGCCTGCCTTCCACCCCGCGCCAACGTCTGCGACATGACGATTAAGCCGACCTCGCAGGATCATGCGTAGGGAGGCTTGAGGCGTGAGGCTGTAGGCTTGAGTAATGAGACGTAAGGATCGCAGAAGAGCCCCAACGGGGCGTGCTAAGGTAGCCCTGGGCAACCCCCAGGGAAAATGATTTGTACAATTTCGACGTAATGCGCTGAGTCGCCTACCCAGGGCGGCGGCGCTGCGCGGGCTATGCCCTGGGCTACCTTAGGGCGCCCCTTTGGGGCTTTTTGCCTGATGGCGACATCTCCGTTCGCCGCTTAGAAGCGATGGGACAACGCATTGCTTACGAAAAGCACAGACCCCAAGAGTTTCGTCCCTCCCTCAAGCCTACAGCCTACAGTCTCAAGCCTTCCTTACCGTTGCGGTCACTTCTCGCGCGACTAGAATGGAACCGTCGGGTCTTGAAAGCGTGTCTCGGGAGTGACCGATCATGGCCTGGGCTCTTTTACCGCGGCAACTCGATTGTGCGGCGCGCTCGCGACGTACGACCGGGTTTACGTTGGTCGAGCTGCTGACCGTGGTCAGCATTATCGGCATTCTGTTGGCGCTCTTGCTGCCGGCTGTGCAGCAGGCGCGCGAAAGCGCGCGAGCGGCCGAATGCAAGAATCATCTGCGCCAGATGAGCCTGGCGCTGGCCATGCACGCTGAGACGTTCGGCAGCTTTCCGTCGAGCGGTTGGGGTTGGAAATGGCCCCCGTATCCCGATCACGGTTTCGGCGACCGCCAGCCTGGCACGTGGGTGTTTTCGATCTTGCCCTACATGGAAGGCGCCGCGCTCAGTTCTCCCAGCGTGCCGAATGAGACGCGCTTGGCGACCGTTCTGCCGTGGTTTCATTGTCCCAGCCGCCGCGCGGCCGAGCTCTATCCTTGCACCAATCTGGATCTGAACGCGCCGGTGGTGTTGATGGTGGCCAAGAGCGATTATGCGGCGAACACCGGCGACCATAACGATCCCAACGCCGCCGGCCCCGCCGCTCCCTTCGTCCAACCCCTGTTGTTGTCAGACGGCGACAACGAAGGATGGTGGAGCGTCAACGCCGGAGAGCGCACGGCCATGGGCTTGATCTTTCAGCGCAGTAGCATTCGCATGGCCGACATCCTCGACGGAACGACGCAAACGTATCTCGTCGGCGAGAAATATCTCAACTCGGCCGAATACACTTCCGGCGCAGGGCTCGGAGATCTCGAAAGCATTTATCACGGCGATAACGACGACTCGTCGCGAGTCACCTTTCTGGCCGATGGGAGCCCAAGACAAGATATTCGCGGCTGGGACAGTCGCAGCCTGTTCGGCAGCGCGCATCCGGGGGGCTGCCACTTTGCCATGGCCGACGGATCGGTGCGGACCGTCTCCTATCAGATCGATCCAGAAACGAATCGCCGCGCAGGAAATCGCGCCGACGGTCTGGACGCGGGTCTCTCGGCGTATTAACGCAACCCTCGCGCGGGCTTTCAGAAATATCGTTTCTCGCGCCTTCCGGCGGGCCTTCATCGAAACGCCGCCGGCTTGACTTTGACGCGGCGCCAGTCGAGCATTGAGCGGCAGCGCCGCTTGCCGGCGCGATCGAGAAATGCACCTTGGCAATCCTTCTGTTGATGACACTCATGACGCACCTCCTCGGCAGCGAGTTTCGTTCTCCAGTTCGATTCGCAATCTTGTGGCTGATTGCCTTTGCGCTCGCGACGCCCGCGGTGTTGCTTCGCGCCGATGAACTGCCGGCCATCGACACGGCCGGGTTGCCGCCGCGGTCGATTCCGCAGTTCCGCCCGGCGCGGCCCATTCCGGAATGGACGAAGACCAACTTCCGCGTCGGCCATTTGCCCGGCAGTCTGCCGATGGCGCAGGCGTTCGTCAAAGCGGGCTACAACGTCGTCACGCTCAACGCGCTGGGGCGGTGGGATATCGTCGGCCCGTCGGCCCATCTCTATCCGCCGGATCGCGTGAAAGAGGCCGAAGAATATTTGCGCACACACGTCGATCGTTGCCACGCCGCGGGCGCGAAGGCGATCTTTTATATCGGTCCGGTGCAAGTGGCGGTCGGCAATGAGATCTTCGCCAAGGCCCATCCCGAATGGCTGAAAACGCTCCCCAATGGCAAGCAGGAAGAAGCGCCGAACTTTGCCAACATTCGCAGCGGCTACAAAGATTGGCTCCTCGCGCAACTGGCCTATGTGTCGCGCACGTTCAAAGCCGATGGCTTCTGGTTCGACGGCTACGCCCCGGTCCATTTGCACACCTACGATGAGCCGACGAAACAGGCGTTTCGAGATTTCTCGGGCGGAGCCGAGATCCCCACGAAGTTCGACCCGGTGAAAGATCCCGTCGCGCGAAAATATCTGGCCTGGCACCAGGCGTACTTTGTCGAATTGGCGGATCGGATGCGCGGCGCCATTCGTCGCGAGCGCCCCGAGGCGATCATCTACGCCAATCATTCGGCCAATCGCACCTGGTACTTTCCCGACATGTATATGGGGGAATACCCGCTCGAATATTGCGGCGCTATCGACATCCCGTCGGTCGAGCTTTACTGGGACGTGCCGGGCGACCCGCTCTATCAGCAATTTGTGTACGCCTTCATGCAAGGGATCACGCGCGAGCATGGCGCCAGCGTCTGGATTCAGCCCTCGGCGCACGGCATCTCTGGAATCTCGTCGCCGGTCGAGATTCAATTGCGGGGTTTGGAATGCCTGCCGTGGGGAGTCTGCCCAGAGTTCATTGAGTCCACCGGGCGCGAAGAGTATTACAAGCTCCACCTGGAGAACATCAAAGCCCGCGAGCAATGGCTCGAAAAATCGCAGGCGATTCCGCACGTGGGAATTGTCGCCTCGGAGCAGACTCGCACGCTTTATGCGCAAGGCGCGCTGCCGATGTACTTCTCGCACACGCTCGGCGCCTTCAAGAGCTTCTTGGAGAAGCACGTCCCCGTGCGAGTGCTGACCGAGCAAGACCTGGAGGATGGCGACCTGCGCGGCGTCCGCGTGTTGGTGCTGCCGAACGTGGCCTGCATGTCGCCGCGCGCGGCCGAAGTCGTGCGGCGCTATGTCGCCGCAGGGGGTGGGCTGGTGGCGACGTTCGAGACTTCGCTCTACGACGAGAATTATCAAAAGCGCCCCGATTTCGCCCTGGCCGACGTGCTGAAGGCCCAGTATCAGGGGACGGCGGTCGTGAATCAGCGCGTCGAGAATCTGAGTTTGCTGCTCGATGACGATGCCCACCCGATCGTTGACGATCCGGTGATTAAGTCGAAGCAGAACACGTCGTGGATCACCCCCGGTAATCCGCCTGCCAAGGGGCCGTTGGCCTTGATCGCCAGCGCGACGAAGGTCAAACCTCTCAACGGGGGCCGCGTCGTGGCAACGTACAATGTGAGCCAGCCGCTTGCCGACGCCGCCGCGCGCCATCCGGCCATCATCGCGTCGGAATTCGGCAAGGGGCGCGTCGTCTATTTTCCGGCCTCGATCGACAAGGGGATGTTCTTCTATCCCGACGCCTACATGCGACAAATGCTGTTTCGCGCCGCGCGGTGGGCGTCGCATGACGCGGCGCCGACGGTCGAAGTCGAAGGCCCGCTGATTTTGACCGCCACCTTTCGCGAGCAGTCCGAACAGAAACGCTGGATCGTCCATCTGTTGAACCAGGGGAGCAGTTGGGGGCAACACTCGATTTATCAAAAGCTGGCGCCGCTGCCGGAGGAATTGAACAAGCAATGGGGCTTTCCCAACCAGTCGGAGCTGCGCGGCACGTGGCCGGTGCGCGAGGAAGTGATTCCGCTGAACGGCATCCGTGTGATCTGTCGCGCGCCGGGCGTTACCAAGGCGACGCTCCAGCCTGGCGCCGTCAACCTGCCGCTCTCGAAGACCGACGGCGGCGTAGTGGCGACCGTCAACAACCTGCACATGCACGCCATGGTGGTGTTCGAATGATGGGAACGAAGTTGAAGGCAGAGAGAATGAGAGTTGATCGGCGCGCAAGAGTTCGAGTTGGAATCCCACTCGGAATGGCGCTCTCGCTTCTCTTCGGCCTCGCGACACTTCAAGCGGCCGAAGCAGCGCCTGAAATCAACACGATCGACGAGCTCTGGGCCGGTTACGACCCGCGGGCCCAAGCGCTTGAAATCGACGTCATCAAGCAGGTCGACGAAGAGGGGCTGCGGCTCGAAACGTTGTATTTCACCGGCGAGGTGTTCGAAGGGGAAAAGACCCGCGTCTTTGGCTATTACGGCCGCCCGGCGCGTCCGGAAGGCAAGCTGCCGGGCATCTTGCACATTCACGGCGGAGGGCAAACCGCCAATCTGGCGTGGGTTCGCTATTGGGCGCAGCGCGGCTACTGCGCGCTGAGCTTTGATTTTTGCGGCGACACAAACCTGCCGACCTTGGGGCCTGAGTATCGCCGCGAACATTTCACCCGCTGGGGGAAAGTTCAGGCCGACATGATGAAGATCGGCGGCCGGCAAATGGAGCCCACGCCGCGGCACAACGCCTGGTTCCATTGGACGATGGCCGCGCGTCGCGGGCTGACCTTGCTGGAATCGCAACCGCACGTCGACGCCGATCGGCTGGGCATTTTTGGCATTTCGGTCGGCGGCACGCTCACCTGGATCGTCGCCGGGGTCGACCCGCGCGTGAAAGTGGCGGCGCCGATCTACGGCTGCGGTTGGGAGTCTTATCCCGAGTTTCCGCCGCAGCCCGCCGCGCCGGTCGACCGGCCGACGCAACTGTGGCGAGCATTGATTGCGCCCGAAACGCACGCCCCGCGGATCACCTGCCCGGTATTGTTTTTCAACGCCACGTGCGACTTCCACGGCCGGATGGACCTGGCGTACGAGACGCTCGATCGGCTGCCGGCGGCGACCGAACGAAGGCAGGTTTTCACGCCCAACTACGATCATCACATCGAGCCGGCCGAGGCCTATTCGCTGCCATTGTGGATGAGCGCGCACTTGAAAGGGACGCCGGCCAATTGGCCCGCCACGCCGCGGATCGAGATCGCAGGATCCGACCCGATGCCGCTGGTGCGCGTGGCGTCGGTGAATCCGGGCGAAGTGGAGCGTGTCGACGTTTATTACGCGCTCAATAACGACTGGCCGATGACGCGCTTCTGGCGGAGCATAGCGGCCGAACGCGGCGCCGATGGAGTCTTCACCGCCGCGGCGCCGGTGCTTGGCGCCGACGACACGATCTACGCTTTTGCCAACGTCACGTATCGTTCGACGATTCGGATCAGTTCCCGTTTGCTCAAGCAACCCGTCAAAGAACTGATTGGCGTTCGGCCGACCTTGGTTCGCACGGCGCTCGTTGACACGATGGAGACCTCGGCCGATTGGTGCTGGGTTCCGGCCTACACCGACCCGAACCAGGG
>DASXPZ010000277.1:0-2365 GCA_036493275.1 Pirellulales bacterium | reverse complement strand
CATGGCCAATCACGGCCACGGCCACAACTTCGTCGGCTGCCACTCCGTCAAAGATCTCGTCGGCAGCCTGGCGAAGCCGCGCAAAGTGATGCTGATGATCAAGGCCGGCCCGGCCGTCGACGCGGTCATCGATCAATTGATTCCGCTCCTCTCGCCGGGCGACGTGATCATCGACGGCGGCAACACCCACTATGCAGACACCGAGCGCCGCACGCGCTACGTCGAATCGAAGGGGCTGCTGTTCATCGGCACGGGGGTTTCTGGGGGTGAAGAGGGTGCGCTGCTCGGCCCCAGCATGATGCCTGGCGGCAGCCCCGCGGCGTGGCCTCTGGTGAAGCCGATCTTTCAGGCGATTGCGGCCAAAGTTGGTCCGAAGAACGATATTCCGTGTTGCGAATGGGTTGGCCCGCGCGGCGCCGGCCATTACGTGAAGATGGTTCACAACGGCATCGAGTATGGCGACATGCAGTTGATCTGCGAAGCCTACGCGCTGCTGCAAGGAGTATTGGGACTCTCGAACGACGAGTTGTACAACGTCTTTGCCGAATGGAATCGCGGTGACCTGGACAGCTACTTGATCGAGATCACTCGCGACATCTTCAGCGTCAAAGACGATCAGGGCGAGGGCTACCTGGTCGACAAGATCCTCGACACCGCCGGCGCCAAGGGGACCGGCAAGTGGATGAGCCAACTGGCGCTCGACCTGGGAGTCCCCAGCACGCTGGTCACCGAAGCGGTTTACGCCCGCAGCTTGTCGGCGCTCAAGGCCGAGCGCGAGCGAGCCAGCAAAGTCTTGCCGGGACCCAAGTCAAAATACTCGGGCGATCGCAAAAAATTCGTCGAGCAAGTCCGGCAAGCCCTCTACGCCGCCAAGATTTGCAGCTACGCGCAAGGCTACGTGCAAATGCAGGCGGCGGCCCGCGAGCACGAGTGGCCCCTCGACTTCGGCAGCATCGCCATGCTGTGGCGCGGCGGCTGCATCATTCGGGCACGCTTTTTGGATCGCATCAAGGAGGCCTTCGACGCGAACCCAAAGTTGGAGAACCTGCTGCTCGCGCCGTATTTCACCAAGGTCATTGGCGACGCGCAAGAAGCGTGGCGCCACGTGACGGCGACCGCGGTCGAGTTGGGCGTGGCTGTTCCCGCGCTGAGCACGGCGATGACGTACTACGATGGCTACCGCAGCGCGCGGCTGCCGGCGAATTTGTTGCAAGCGCAGCGCGATTATTTCGGCGCCCACACCTATGAGCGCGTCGACAAGCCTGGCAAGTTCCACTCGGACTGGATCCGCTTGCGCAAAGAACCCAAGGCGTAGCAGAGCAGGGGAGTAAGCGAGCAGGGGAACAGGAGAGCAGGCAGGCCCCGGCCGATGCGAGACGCTTTCCAAAGCAGCAAATCTACTGACCAGGCAACAGGCGAAGCATGGCGAACGATTTTCTCGAAGAGCTATTCGGCCTCAACGGGCAAGTCGCCGTCGTTACCGGAGGAACCGGCGTACTGGGAGGCGCCCTCTGCCAGGGGCTGGCCCGCGCGGGAGCGCGGGTGATCGTCGCCGGGCGCAATCGCGAACGTGGCGACGCGCGCGTCGGTCTCATCGCCGCGGCAGGAGGAGAAGCCGCCTTTTTACCAGTCGAAGTGGCCGATCGCGTGAGCGTGCAGGCATTGCTCGACGCCACGCTCGCCAGCCACGGCCGCGTCGATATTCTCATCAATGGCGCCGGCGTCAATTCGGCCAGCCCTTATCTCGACGTGACCGATGAGGACTGGGATTACGTCCTCGACAATAATCTGAAGAGCGTTCACTTGGGTTGCCAGATCTTCGGCCGGCACATGGTCGAGCGTTGCCGGGCGAACGCCGGCGACCGCGGGGCGATCTTGAATATCGCCAGCGTCACCGCCGCGCTGCCGCTCTCGCGCGTCTTTGCCTATTCGGCGTCGAAGGCGGCCGTGGTCAACCTGACGCAAAACGTGGCCCGTGAGTTTGCTCCGCACAATGTGCGCGTCAACGCGCTCTGCCCCGGTTTCTTTCCGGCGGAACAGAATCGCAAAATCCTGGACGCCGAGCGGACGGCGAACATCATGCGACAGACGCCGATGGCTCGGTTCGGCTCGCCCGAAGAACTGGTCGGCGCGGCGCTGTTGCTTCTCTCGCGGACGGCGGGAAGCTTTATCACCGGCGCGTCATACTACGTCGACGGCGGCTTCACGGCCATGCGCTTCTAGCGCGATAGTTGTATTCGTCTTCCCCACACCAACCCGAAGCGCCAGCGAGGGAAAGTGCGCGTCATACGCGCATTATTGCCACCTGTTCATGTCGCGCTCTCCACGCGCGCTGCTGTTCGGTTTGCGCGCAAAAAAACCGCCC
>DASXPZ010000276.1:0-7805 GCA_036493275.1 Pirellulales bacterium | reverse complement strand
GACCTCGACTTCGACCGCGCCGCCGCGATCGACCTGGCCGGACGCGACGTCCTCGACGCCGTCCAGACCAGCGTCTACCCCAAAGTGATCGACTGCCCCGACCCGCAAAAATCGAAAAAGGCCACGCTCAGCGCCATCGCCCGCAACGGCGTGGAATTGCAGATCCGGGCCCGCGTGACAGTCCGCACGAACATCAAGCAGTTGATCGGCGGCGCCACCGAAGAAACCGTGATCGCGCGGGTCGGCGAGGGAATCATCACCTCGATCGGCTCGGTCGAAAACCATTTGATCGTGCTCGAAAACCCTGATTTGATCTCGAAGGCGGTGCTCGCCCGCGGGCTCGACGCCCAGACGGCGTTCGAGATCGTGTCGATCGACATCGCCGACATCGACATTGGCGAGAACATCGGCGCCCGCTTGCAGGCCGACCAGGCCGAGGCCGACACGCGCGTCGCGCGGGCGAAGGCCGAAGAGCGCCGCGCGTTTGCGATCGCTCGCGAGCAGGAAATGAAGGCCAAGGTTTCCGAAAATCGCGCCAACGTGCTGATGGCCGAGGCGCAGGTGCCGCTGGCGATCGCCGCGGCGTTTCGGCAAGGGAATTTCAGCCATAACGGCGGCTTCGGGGCGTAGAACTCGGGCAGCCCGATTCGAGCAGCTCGGCGCCATTTCTTTCGTTTGATTTTCATTTTGTAGGAGCGATGTCGTTGCCATGACCGTGACCCATGTCGGTTCGACCAAGAAGTACTCGCAGAGCTGGGACAACATCTTTCAAGGCAAATCCGCCAAGAGCGGCAAAGCCGGTTCGAAGCCAGCCGCCGCCAAGAAGAGCGCCAAGGCGCCGAAGAAGGCCGCCAAGAAAGCCACTCCGAAGAAGGGGAAGAAGCGCTAGTCCGCTTGGTCGATCGATAGCTCCCCTTTTCTTTTCGCTTGCCACGGCCGGGCGGTTTTGGGACATTGAGCGCATGCGGGGCAGCGGAGGCTTCGCCCATGCCCAACTTGCCCAGTGGTTTGAAAAGCTTCGCCGGTTTCTTGCGGCGCCACGTTGGGGCGGCGATTCTCTCGGGCGGTTTTCTATTGCTCGCACCTGGCGCGGTCGCGGCCGAGAACGATGCGCTGTTTGGCGTTGGGCAATCGGGCGTGATTCGTCCTCAGACTTACACCGTGTTCAACGCTTGGACCTGGTCGCCGCTGTTTGGCCCTCCGACCATCGGGTCGGGCTATCCGCAGCCGATCGGTCATCAGCACATTCCGACCGGGCCGAACAGCTACGTCTACCGACCAGTCACCGATCTCTCGATGATGCTCGGCCTGGCCAGGCAGTCGATTCACGAAGCCGACTATCAGGCGGCGCTGTTGAACCTGGAGCCGGTGCTGAAGGTCTCGCCCGCCAACGGCGAAGCGTGGATGGCCGAAAGCCAGGCGCTGTTTGGGCTGGGGCGCTATCCCGAGGCAGCCACGGCCCTGCATTTCTCGATGCGAAATCTTCCGCGCGAGGCGTGGGGAGAGCCGGTCAGAAACTTCAGCCGTTATTTTCGATCGAGCGAGGAATACACCGCGCGGCTGCGAGCGCTCGAAGCCTACGTCCGAGCGAATCCGGCCGAGGCCGCGGGTCGCTACCTGCTGGGCTACCACTACGGATACCTGGGGCACGCGACCGAGGCGAAGCGCGAGTTAGAAATCGCGATCAAGCTGGTGGCGGCGGCCAACGCCGGCAATCTCGTGGCGCCACCAGCGGCGGCGCCATCGCCGGCGGCCCAAGAGCCCGGTCCGGCTCCGGCGAGAGAAGGCCCGCGCGAGTTTTAGGGTTTCTCTTGTGACAGAAGGTTCAAAGTCAGTGCTGTGTCGCGGTCTAATGTATAAGCGTGGACTGACGATCGGACGAAAGCTGCTCGCCTCAATCACGGCGCCAGCCGGTCTTCGTGAGCCCTGGCGGGACGGCCTAAAATAGCCTGGAATAAAGCCAGGCGCCAGTTCGGCGCAGCCCCAGGATCGACTTTCGCCAGGATGGTATAATTGCGACAAAGGAGAAGGACCGATGAGCATCGTAGTGACATCCAAAAGCGGCCCGGATGGCAAGCTGCGACTTGAAATCCCTGTCGATCGCCCGGGCGCGGAGTTTGAGATCGAAATCATCCTGCGCCCCAAGCCGCCGATCTCGCCCGAGGAGTGGCGAAGCTGGGTGCAAGGGATGGAGGGGACAGTCTCCGATCCGACGTTCGAGCGGCCGCCACAACTCCCGCTGGAAGAGCGGAAGCCGTTGTCGTGACGTACCTCCTCGACACCAATGCCTGCATTGGCTGGCTGCGCGGCAATCAGCCGCGAGTGGTCTCGCGACTCCAACAGGAACGACCAGGCGACCTTCTCCTTTGTTCAATCGTCGTCGCCGAGCTTCGCTACGGAGTCGAACGCTCCGATCCTGCACATCGCGCGAACACCGCCTTGCAAGTGGAGCAGTTGCGCGGGCAATTCATGTCGCTTCCCTTCGATAACGCCGCGGCCGAGGAGTATGGCCGGATTCGCTCGCATCTTGCCGGCCAGGGGATTTCCATCGGCGGCAACGACCTGATGATCGCTTCCATTGCCCTGGCAAATGGTCAGACGCTCGTGACGCATAACACGGCGGAATTCAGCCGCGTGCCGGGTTTAGCCATCGAAGATTGGGAAGCGCCGTGACTGGGCAAATCGACGTTCGCTTTTACCAAGCGGTAGCCGACTGCCACAGCTCATACAGCAAGTAGCTGGTTCGTTGGTCAATAGTTGAGCTAATAAGTGTTTCATTCTAGTGCGAGAATGCATGAGTGGCCGCTGCTCACTTCCCCGAGTTGGCGTAGATCGGCATGTGGCGGTAGTAGCTCTCGAGCATGAAGATCGAGAGGCAGGTCACGTAGAGGCGACCGGTGTTTGCCTTCTTTCCCCATTCGTCAGGAAACTCTCCTTCCGGGTTCCAGCTTCCTTTCTCCGGTCCCCCTTGCTCCTGGTGTTCGACCAGCAGCGTGCTGAGCGTTTTGTTCCACGCCTCCCACGGCTTGCCGCCCATGTGATGCATGACTTGCGTGCCATAGTACCAGTAGTAGACGTCGCGATCAGGCCAGCTCGGCGGATGGTTCGACAGATACTCGACCCCGGCGACCAGCCTTTCGTCCGAGTGATGCCAGC
Source organism: Pirellulales bacterium (assembly GCA_036493275.1). GTDB lineage: Bacteria > Planctomycetota > Planctomycetia > Pirellulales > JACPPG01 > JACPPG01. Next base: position 4,649 of record DASXPZ010000276.1, on the reverse strand, counting down.
CCAAGTACTGCCGACAAAGGAGCGCTTCTGCCGTCATGGGGGGCGTAGGCGCCTGCCCAACCATGTAGCCATACAGACTGCCGTCGCTGTTGGCGACCTTGTCGAGGTAGCCGCTGATTTTATCAAGGGTTTCCTTCGGCACGTCCAAACCTGCCATTCGCGCACTTTGCATCGCCATGACAATCCAGCCGGTTACCGATGTATCGCTATCCTGCCGAGGCGCGTACTTCCAGCCCCCCAGCGAATCTTGCGATTCGATACAGAACTTGATGCCGCGTTCGGCGGCGTCGCGAAGCTTCGAGTCCTTGGTCAGTCCATACGATTCGCAAATGACGATTGTGCACTGGCCTTGCGTGTAGAACCAGGCCATGTGGTTTCGGCCGTCGTAGAAGTTGCCATCGGAATTCTGCGCCTTCAACAAATAGTTGATCCCTCCCTCGACGTTTTTCTGATACGGCCCATTTCCTTTGTGTGTGTGCCCTTGCCCCTGAAACGCCAACAGCGCCATGGCTGTGGCGGCCTGCTGATTTTCGACGGTCGCATTGGTCGCGTAGGGGCCGACCATGCTCCACGATCCATCGGGGCGTTGCTGTTTTGCCAGCCAGTCGAGCCCTGCCTTGACGCTCCCTTCGGTCAGCTTGTTGCCGCCGTAGCGGCCCAGCAGCGTGCGGCGCATCCCTTCTTCTCGCCCATGCAAGGCGTTGCCGATCGTGGGCGAGCGCAGCATGGCCGTGGCCGAAGAGCCGTCGAGTTGGACGTCGATCGGCGGCGGCGTGGCGAAGGGATCCTCGACGTTGACCGCGGCGTCGCTAGTGACGATATTGCGATCGGTGTCGTCGTTATGATCGCCCGAGAGGACCGAGGGATCTTTCATCTGCACGCCGTACTGATCGGCGTAGATCGCTTCGATCTCCTTCTTGTCTGCCCCTAAGAACTTCGGGGCAATCCAGTAGAGCCCCATCGCGATCAGAATCACCAGGTGGGCGACGGCGCTGATCAACCAGGGAGGGGCGACACGATAGGCGATCTCTTCAATCGATTCGTCTGACTCGGCCGAAGCGCTCCACTTGGCGCCGTGTGAGTGGGCTGCGCCGGCGGGCGCGTCTTGCGGAGAGCCACGGTGCGTCGACGCGGCCGAGGCGTTGGTTGTATCGGAGCTCGCCGCAGGGGCTTGCTTTGGCTGAGCGTGGCGCGCTGGTTTCGTCCCTAGCGCAGGCGACGACTGCGGCGCCCCAAGCGGCGTGGGCAACGGATCCGCCCAACGTTTACTGGAGCTGTTGCTCTGCGGTCCACCGGCTGGGGGCGCTAGGCCCTGTGGCGCCACGGGCAGCGGCGGGGGCGCGGGGGCGCCTGAAGCGCGCGGAGCTTCGCGCCCCGGCGATGAAGACGGCAGCGGCAAGTCTGGCGGACCTTGCAGCGGCAAGGGATGTGTATCCGCCATAGGCGTAACCTCTGCTCCCTGCGGACCGACTTCCGCGCGCCCTTGTTCCGGAAGGCGCGGAAAATGGATTCGTCCGGCGCACGCGCGCTGCCGAACCTGGGGGGCGAACTCCCGAGTTGCGCCCCTTCTGCCGGCTCAGTCTACTTTACCAGCGTGAAATCAACCGGACAACAAAATGGGACCATCAGGCCAGCCAGTCTCGCTAAATAGCGCTCATGCGGCGCCCCAGTCGGCCTATCCAGGCGGGAGTCGTCCCGTAGCGATTTTGCCGGTTAACCTCCCGGCGGCCACCCTTTTTGAGTTCTCAAGCTGGCTTCGCGTCACTCGCAAGCAAGCTTTAAGGGTCAATCCTTGGGCCGCGCAACGAACCTTTGAGACATTCGGGCTTGGTAGACCCTGATTTGACTTTGGCGCCCGGCGACAGACAATAAAGCCAACTTGCGCCCCATCGGTTCGCCCCATCCCTACAACCTGATTCAAAGGAAGCCGCCATGCCACGCCGGCCGTTGATCCTGGTCGCCATCCTGTTGTTCGCCTTCGCTTCCGCCGTTCGGGCCGAAGACACTTCTTTCGACTCCGACGGAGTCAAGATCCACTACATCGTCGAAGGAGAGGGGGAGCCGGTCCTGCTGATCCATGGCTTTGCCGCCAACATCCCAATGCAGTGGGGATTGCCCGGCGTGATCAAAGAATTGTCGAAAGAGTACCAGGTGATCGCGATCGACAACCGCGGTCACGGGCGGAGCGGCAAGCCGCACGACCCGAAGGACTACGGCCAGAAGATGGTCGACGACGCCGTGCGATTGCTCGATCATCTGAAGATCAAAAAAGCGCATGTCGTCGGCTACTCGATGGGAGGCTTCCTCACCAACAAGCTGATCGCCACTCACCCAGATCGCGTGATCAGCGCCACGCTGGGCGGCGCCGGCTGGGAAAAAGCGAACGACGAGCGAATGAGTTTCATGAAAGAACTGGCCGAGTCGCTCGAAACGGGCAAGGGAATTGGCCCGCTGATCGAAATGCTCGCTCCCGAGGGAACTCCCAAGCCGACCAAAGAACAAATCGACGGGATCAATACCATGCTCATGTTCACCAACGATCAGAAGGCGCTGGCCGCGGTGGTTCGCGGTATGCCGGAATTCGCCGTCACTGAGGAAACGCTGAAGGCCAACAAGACGCCGACCTTGGCGATCATCGGTGAAATCGATCCACTGAAGGCGGGCGTGGACGAAATGGAGCAGGTGATGGCGAATCTGAAGGTTGTCGTAATCGATGGCGCCGACCACATGACCGCCTTTAATAAGCCCGAGTTCCTGGGCTCGCTGAAGCCATTTTTGGCCGAGCATTCGATGACGAAGGCCAAGCCGGCAAAGGAAAAAGAACCGGTCGCGGTCGGCGCTGGGGCCGGCAAATAGAGATCGATTGGCGTCGACACATCGCCTCGCCATCGATTAGACCGGGGGCTTTGCGAACATTACGGCGCTATGGCGCCAACACAGAGTGGAGCTCTCTCGGATGATTCAGCGAATTCGCTCGGCGGCGGCTTTCTGTTTGCTACTGGGGACGACGTTGGCGGCCCCGTTATTGGCCCGGGCCGATGATTGGCCGCAGTGGCGCGGGCCGAAGCGAGACGGCGTGTGGCGCGAGACCGGCGTGCTCGAAAAATTTCCGGCCGACGGCTTGAAGATCCTCTGGCGCACGCCGATCTCGGCCGGATATTGCGGCCCCACCGTTGCCGACGGTCGCGTCTACGTGATGGATCGGATTGGCACGCCCGAGCAGATCGAGCGCGTGCACTGCCTCGACGCCAAGACGGGCAAACCGATCTGGTCGCACAAATACGACTGCGAATACACCGTGCAGTACGTCGCCGGTCCCCGCGCGTCGGTCACCATCGACCAGGGGCGCGCGTACGCGATCGGATCGATGGGGAATCTCCACTGTTACGACGCGGCTACGGGCGAGATCTTGTGGAAAAAAGATCTCAACGAAGAGTACAAAATTCGCATGCCAATTTGGGGCATCGCGGGCTCTCCCCTGATCGAAAAAGATCTGGTCATCGTGCAGATCGGCGGCGAAGGAGACGCCTGCCTGGCGGCCTTCGACAAGAAGAGCGGCAAAGAAAAGTGGAAAGCCCTGCCGGACAATGCCTCCTATTCCTCCCCGATCGTTATCGATCAGGCAGGCAAGCGCGTGCTGGTCTGCTACACCGGCGACACGGTCTCGGGGCTCGACCCGGCGACCGGCAAGCTCTACTGGAGCCACCCGATGAAGCCGACGCAGAAGGTGGTGATCGGCATCGCCACGCCGGTCGTCGAGAAAGATCGGCTCTTCGTGACTTGCTTTTATGATGGCTCATTGATGCTGCGGCTATTGCAAGACCGTCCGGCGGTCGAACAGATTTGGCGGCGGCTCGGTCCCAGTGAAAAACAGACCGACAGCTTGCACTCCATCATCAGCACGCCGCTGATGGAAGGAGACTACGTCTACGGAGTCGACAGCTACGGCGAGCTGCGCTGCCTCGACGCGAACACGGGCGACCGGATTTGGGAAAGCCTGAAAGCGGTCCCCAAGATCCGCTGGGGCACGATCCACATGGTCCGCAACGGCGACAAAATCTGGATGTTCAACGATCGCGGCGAGCTGCTCATCACGCGACTCTCGCCCAAGGGTTATGAAGAAATCAGCCGCGCCAAACTGATCGAGCCCACGATGGATCAGCTCCCCCGCGGCAACGGCGTCTGCTGGTCTCACCCGGCCTACGCCAATAAGCATGTCTTTGCTCGCAACGATAAAGAGATCCTCTGCGCGGATCTTTCGGCCGAGCAGTAACGACTCGTCGAACCTTCATGCGATTACCATCGGAATCTGCTTGTGACGTCCCGTCGCCGCAGCCGTTGATGGCGCGCCGCGACGTGTTGCGTTTCGCCGCGCTGGCCGGCTGCGCGGCGTTCTCCTCGACCACCGGAGCCACAGGGATGAGCGCAGAACCGAAGGCCGACGAGGATGATGAATTCGCTAGAAAGTCCGGCGCGATCGACGCCCATGTCCACGTCTGGACGCCCGATACGAAGAAATACCCGCTTGCGGCGGGCCATCGTCGCGACGAGATGAAGCCGGCCAGCTTCACGCCCGAAGAACTTTGGAAATTAGCCCGTCCGTGCGGCGTGTCGCGCGTGGTGCTCGTGCAGATGAGCTTCTACGGGTT
>DASXPZ010000275.1:0-3704 GCA_036493275.1 Pirellulales bacterium | reverse complement strand
CTGAATCAAAACCGCCGCGCCGAGGTGCTCGGCGCGGCGGCGTGAAACGTCAGATGGTAAATCGCGGACAGCGCTACCGCGGGCCGCCGTTGCCGCCGGCCAGCTCACGCATGGCGACCTTGCGGCTCAGCTTGACCCGGTCCTGGTCGTCGATGGCGATCACCTTGACCGACATCTGGTCGCCCACTTTGCACACGTCGGCCACGCTGTTGACGTATTCGTCCGACAGCTCGCTGATGTGGCAGAGGCCGTCTTTGCCCGGCAGGATTTCGACGAATGCGCCAAAGTCCTTAACGCTGGTGACGCGACCGTCGTAGATCTTGCCGACCGTGACGCTCTCGGTCAGGGCTTCGACCCGGCGCAGGGCCGACTCGGCCGCCTTGGCGTCGCTGCTGGCCACGGTCACCGTGCCATCATCCTCGACTTCGATCACGGCGCCCGTCGCTTCCTGAATGCCGCGGATCGTCTTTCCGCCCGGACCGATCAACAGGCCGATCTTTTCCGGCGGGATGTGCGTTCGCAGCAGCCGCGGAGCGTACGACGAAATTTCGTCGCGCGGCCGCGGAATAGTGGTGAGCATCGCCCGCAGAATCTGGATCCGCGCCTCGCGAGATTGGGCCATCGTCGCCTTGATGATCTCGGCGCTGATGCCGTTGATCTTCAGGTCGAGCTGAATGCCAGTGATGCCGTTTTGAGTGCCGGCGATCTTGAAATCCATGTCGCCGTAGTGATCTTCATCGCCGATGATATCGGTCAACAAGGTCCACTTCTGCTCGGTTTCCTTGACCAGTCCGACCGAAATACCGGCCACCGGGTTGGTGATCTTCACGCCGGCCGACATCAGTCCGAGTGTGGCGCCGCAAACGCTGGCCATGCTGCTCGATCCGTTCGACTCCAGAATGTCCGAGATGATGCGGATCGTGTAGGGGAATTCTTCCGAGTCAGGCAGGATCGGCTTCACGCTCCGCTCTGCCAAGGCGCCGTGACCAATTTCACGCCGGCCGGGTCCGCGGATCGGGCGAACTTCGCCGACCGAGAACGATGGGAAGTTGTAGTCGAGCATGAACTTCTTCGAGTATTCCTCGATCAGTCCGTCGACACGCTGCTCGTCGCGCGTCGTCCCCAGCGTGACCGTGATCAACGCCTGAGTTTCGCCGCGTTGGAAAACGGCCGAGCCGTGAACGCGCGGCAAAACGTCGACTTCGCAGACGATACTGCGCAAATCCTTCGAGCCGCGGCCATCAGGACGCGTGCCAGCCAGAATCAGGTCGCGAACAACCTTTTCTTCCAAGTCGTGCCAGGCCTTGCTGAACGCAGCCGCCGGAATGGCGCCTGCTGCCGTTGGCTCCGGAATCAACGCGGCCAAAGCCTGCGCCTTGAGCGCTGAGACCGCGTCGGCCCGAGCGTGCTTGCCCGAGGTCTGCTTGGCCGAAGTCAGCGCCTGATAGTAGGCCGACTTGACCCGGTCGAAAACACCGTCGTTCGGCGGGACCTCGTATTGTTTTTTCTCAGGATTGACCTTGGCGATCAACTCCAGTTGCAGGTCGCACAGTTCCTTGATCAGGCGGTGCGCCTCGTTGATGGCCTCCACCATCTGGTCTTCGGGCATTTCGCGGGCAAAACCCTCGATCATCAGCACGGCGTCCTTGCTGCCCGACACAATCAGGTCGAGATCGCTCTCTTCGAGCTGGTCCTGCGTGGGGAAAGGAACCCATGCGCCGTCGATGCGTCCAAGGCGGACGGCAGCGACGGGGCCTTCGAAGGGCATGGGCGAGATACCGAGACAGACGCTCGCGCCGTTCATCGCCAAGACGTCGGCGTCGTTCTGCCGATCGCTGGCCATGACGAACGACTGGATCTGGACTTCGTCGTGGAACCAGGCAGGAAAAAGCGGACGAATCGGCCGATCGATGAGGCGCGCGGTGAGCGTCTCCTTCATCGTCGGGCGGCCTTCGCGCTTCAAGAAGCCGCCGGGGAACTTACCGGCCGCGGCGGTCCGCTCGCGATAGTCGCATGTCAGCGGAAAGAAATCGATGCCCGGCCGCGGGGGACCGGTGGCGGCAGCGGTCAAAACGACCGTGTCGCCATATTGCACGAGACAACTTCCGGCGGCCTGCTTGGCCAAGAACCCGGTCTCGATCGAAAAAATACTTTCCCCAACCTGCTTTTCAACACGTACTTTCAAGGTACTCCGTCCTTCTTTCGGGAGTCCTGGCCTGCCAAGCCGCGGAAAGCGCTAGCGCCGAATCGACCGGTTCGCCAGCGGTGACCGCGAGACGCCTTTGAGAGTTGCGCGGCTAAAGGGCCAAAGCCGGCGCGGGGCTCATTCTGCATCGCAATGCAGGAGAGGAGCGCGAGGATTCCGCGAGATTGCTTGCGCCAGATTGCGCCAGCCTACTTCCGGATGTCCAAGCGACGAATGATGTCCAGGTAGCGCTGAGGAGTTACTTTCTTCAAGTAATCCAACAGTCGACGCCGCCGACTGACCATCATCAACAAACCTCGCCGACTAGCGAAGTCCTTCGTGTGCGTGCGCAGGTGCTCGGTCAACTCCCCGATGCGGGTTGTCAACAGGGCGATTTGAACCTCAGGCGAGCCGGTGTCTCCGGCGTCCCGCTTGAAGTCCCCGATCAGCGCTTGCTTCCGCTCTTTGGTGATAGCCATTCGTTCGCCGCAGCTCCCCCCTCGCACGCCGAACCCAACCGCCCATTACGCTATCGCGCAAATGCGGCCAGATTCGCCGAACCCCTTGTTTCCCAAAGGTTTGGCTAGGACTGCTCCCACAGTAAATGGTGTACGACAAAAACTGAAAACGCCAATGTAGCAACTGGCGGCCATTTTGCAACGGGTAAAGCCCGGCGAAGGCGGTCTACGGGCCGGGGAAACACCATGGCGGCCGCAGAATTTGCCCATTCGGCCAGGGTGGCGCCGACGTCTGGGGGTTGGCGCGCCCTCGCCAGACCAAGGGAATGCTCCCACGCGCTGGATCGCTGGATGTACACTGCGAAGATCGGCCACAGCCGATCCGCCACCCAAATCGTCCCTCCCGATATCGGAGCACCGACCATGCCGCGCACGCTTCCATTTGTCGCGATTTTGCTGGCTCTCTGTTTCTTGGCGCCCTCGTCCGCGACGGCGGCCGGGCTCGAAGTCAAAACGATCGAGCACCAGGCCGAGAGCGTCGGCCGGAAGATGAAATTCAATATCATCCTGCCCGCCAACTACGACGGCGCAAGCGACCGCTATCCGGTCCTCTATCTATTGCACGGCCTGACGAGCAACTACACCGCCTGGGCAAAAATGAACGTTCCGCAGGCCGCGGCCGCCTACAAGCTGATCGTGGTGATGCCGGATGTGGGAAACTCGTGGTATGTGAATTGGGCCGAGTCCGCCGGCGAGCAAAAAAATCGCTGGGAGGATTACATCATCAAAGACCTGATCGGCTACGTCGACGCCGAGTATCGGACGATCGCCAAGCGCGAAGGGAGGGCGATCAACGGCCTCTCGATGGGAGGCTACGGCGCGATCATGCTCGGCCTGCGCCATCCCGACATGTTCTGCTCGATCGGCAGCCACAGCGGCGCGCTCGCCTTTGCCCAACGGACGGCCGAATCAGTCGCCAAGGGAGAACAGCCTGACTTCATGAAGCGCGAGTGGAGCGATGAGTTGAATCCAATGTTCAAGATCGAAGGCTTCGACACGCC
>DASXPZ010000274.1:0-1699 GCA_036493275.1 Pirellulales bacterium | reverse complement strand
TGCCACATTCACCCGGCAATTCGTCGACGCCGCCGCTGACCCACGCGTCCAGATTATTGACACACGCAAAACGACACCCGGCTTGCGTCGCCTTGAGAAGGCAGCTGTGGTTGCTGGCGGTGGGGCCAATCACCGCTTCGGGCTGTTCGATATGATCCTGGTGAAGGATAATCATCTCGCCACCAGCAGTGGATTTTCGGGCTTTGCCGCGCGCGTCGCGCAAATCCGTAAAGAACATCCTAACGTCCGCATTGAATTGGAGGCGGATCATCTCGAGCAGGTTCGCTCTTTCGTAGAGCTGGAGGGGATCGACGTGATCCTGCTCGATAACATGACCCCGGCGCAGATGCGTGAAGCCGTCGCCTTGCGCAAGAATAACATCAAGTTTGAGGCGAGCGGCGGAATCAATCTCAAGAATGTGCGGCGCGTTGCCGCCACCGGCGTGGATTACATTTCGATTGGCGCGCTCACACACTCAGCGCGCGCGATCGATCTTTCGCTCGAAATGATCCATGGCCACGCCTGAGGCTGCCCCCGGTCTCGACCCGCGCAAACTGGAAGTCGAGCTGCGGGGAAATCGTCTCATCGGGCGACGCATTATTGTTCTCCCCAGCGTAACCTCGACTAACGACACTGTGTTTGAAATGGCGAAGGATGGAGCGGAAGAAGGGCTGGTCGTCTTTGCCGAAGAACAGACAGCCGGTCGCGGCCAACGCGGGCAACGCTGGGAATCGGCGACGGGAAAAGGACTTTGGTTTTCCATGCTCTTGTTTCCGGATCTTTGCCCGGCCGAATCGCCGCGGCTAACAGACTGGGCCGCCCACAGCGTAGCGAACTGCATCAACCAGCAGCTTGGCCTCGGCGCCACCGTAAAGCCGCCTAACGACGTCTATATCGCAGCACGAAAAGTTGCCGGAATTTTGGTCGAGATGCGCGCACGCCCAGGTCAGCCACACCTCGCCGTTTCCGGCATCGGTTTGAACGTAAATCAGGACGAGTCCGAATTCCCGCCCGCCCTGCGCGACAAAGCTGGATCATTGGCGACTGCGGCCAGCCGTGCCATCGACCGGCAGAGTCTTGCCTGCGCCCTTTTGTGGCGTCTCGATCAGGATTACGCCGCCGCCTTCGGTTGAAAGGCCCGCAGATCGCGCAGCTTCTGCCAGGCGCGCCCGCTGTCGAGTTGCTCGCGCGCCATCACCATTCCCGAGTTCAGGTCAGACGCGAGTCCGGCTACAACAAATCCGCCCGCGGCATTCGCGATCGTCATGTCGCGCTTTGGCCCTTTTACTTCGCCGCTTAAAATTCCTTCCAGAGTGGCCGCGTTTTCCCGCGCATCGCCACCGCTCAATTCCAAAAAAGGACACCGCTGCACTCCCAGCCATTGGGTGTCGAGCACGGCCGACGTGATCTTGTTCCCATCCAATTCCGCCACCGTCGTCGGTCCGCAAATTGAGATGTCATCCATCCCGTTACTGCCCTCGGCCATGCCGTGCACAATCCAGGCCCTTTCCCGTTTTAAACGTCTCAGCACTTCGGCAAACAAATTCGTTAGGCGCGAGTCATACACGCCGATGAGTTGCCGCGGCGGTCGCGCCGGATTCAAGAGCGGTCCGAGCAGATTGAAAGTCGTGCGCACCTTTCTTCTCGCCAGCTGCTCCCGCATTTTTGCCAGCGCGCGAAAGGCCGGATGATATTGACG
>DASXPZ010000273.1:0-9006 GCA_036493275.1 Pirellulales bacterium | reverse complement strand
GCATTCGTGAGCCGCATGGCGCTAGCCTGCGGGTTCTTCGTATTTCGGCGTTCTACCACATTCACCGGCGGCTAGCGCCGAACCGCTCACAGAACGAGGGCCGGGGTAAGGGCCGATGCGAGTTAGGGCTTTCAAACTAGTTCGACGCAAGCGCGGCGCCGGCCCCGGGTACCCTCTGGGTGCGGTTCGCTCCCGCGAACCACCTTCTCCCTGCGGGAGAAGGAAGCGCGGGCGTCACGCATTCGTGAGCCGCATGGCGCTAGCCTGCGGGTTCTTCGTGATCGAGGCGCCCCAGAAATTCACCCGCGGCTAGCGCCGATCGGCTCACACGCCATCACCGACGCTTGGCTTCGTCGTGTCGTGGTGTCGTCGTGGTTAACAACAGCGAAGCGCAGTAGGAAAGAGAACCACAACGATACGACGGCACAAAGAAGTAAGCGATTGGATTGAACGGCGCTAACGGGCGAAACATCCACTCGTCTCGCGCGGCGCCGGCCCCGGGTACCCTCTGGGCGCCGCTCCTGCGGAGCCACCTTCTCCCGGCGGGAGAAGGACGCGCGCACCAGCGCTGCTTGATCGCAGGACCTCGTCACATGAAATCGCTCAATGGCGTTGCCTTATTGCTGACGGGCGATTCGATCGGACTCACATCTGGTCGAGCAGCCGCTTGGGGGCCACCAGCCGGTACGCGTCGCGCAAGAATTCGGCGAGCTCTTCCCAATCCGCCACGTCGTCGAGCCATGCTCCTACCCAGCCGCTTTTGCCGACATACGGTGGCACGAAAAAGCATTCCGGCGCCGCCTGCGTCATCCGCGCCTGATCATCGAGCGTCGACTTGAACCACACGGCCGGACGGCCCCGCCCATGATGGGTCTTCGGGCTGGCGTACATGGCGAACATTTTATTCCGCGCCCGAAAAGTGGGCTCGCCCCAGGCTTCGACTTCATGCGCTTCGGGAAGCGCCAGGCAAAGCTTGCGCAACTGGGTGATTGGGCGCGGAGGCATGCGGGACTCCTCCCGGCGGAGTTCGGCCACAACCAGGTCGAGTCGACCATTCTACGCGGCGCGCGCCGCTACTTCGCCGCGTTGCACTCGGCCAGCGCCATCACGGCAAAGGCCGTCCCGGCGTGCGTGATAAAATGCTTGCTATCCTTATGCAAAGAGCGGCTGAACCAGCGGCCACTTTCGCGCTGATGGCTCTTCAGCCAGGCGACGCTACGCGCGAGTTGCGGATCGTCGGCCGTGGCGCCCGCGCGGCGCAGCACGTACGTGACAAAGCCAGTCCCGTAGCCGTCGCTGGTGGCGGTGTCTTGCGGCGAGCCGTCCTCGCGCTTCCAATTTCCAAGCGACGCCAGCGACCAGCCGCCATCCTCGTGTTGCAACGCGCGGAGGTCGGCGATCGTCGCCTTGCGCTCTTCGTCGGTGATCAAGCTCGGAGTGTACGTGGCGGCCCACAGGAGCATGGCCCGATGATGGAGCGTGGGGGGCGGGTTGGCCTTTAGATAAGCTCGCAGTTTTTCCATGCCCGCCTTGGCGGCCGGCGTGTCAGCGTAGCCTTCGGGAGCGACACCGACGCCGACCGCGGCGAACGCGGCGCCATAATCGTCGTCCGATTCCATCGGCGGCCAGTCGCACTTGATCCAGGTCCAACCGCCATCTTCGCGCTGAACGGTCCACATTTTGTCCAAGGCCGCGCGGGTCGTCGGATGGAGCTTGCCGGTGGTCGCCGCGTCGTTGAAGGCCAGCACCGTGGCGGTGGCGACGACTTCGGTGTCCCAGCGCGGTTTGTCTTTCACCCAGCGATCGGTGACCAGCTCTTCGGCGTACTTGCGGACCTCGCGATGAGCCGGGGCGTCGGCCGAAATCTTCGGGCGGGCCAGCAAGAACGCGTAATTCGTGTGGCAGGTCATGCAGTTGCGGCTCTTCTGCCAGTCGAGCGCCGCCGAATCGAGAAACTCGGCCGCCTTGGCGAGCGAAAATTGCCCGGCGAGCGCTTCGTTCTTATCGTTGGCCGTGGGCGCGATGACATTTTCGAGCGTCACCGGCTCGGCCGCCTGAGGCGCCGTGGCAGAGGCCAGTAGCATGAATGCAAACAGTGAAGGGACGACGACGCGAAACGAGCGTGGCAATTTTTGCACGGCTATTTCTCCAAGTCGGCTATGTCTTCTAGAAAGAATCAACCGTCACGCAAAATGTTCTAGCCGAACGGGAACGCCGCTGCCACTAGTTGTCCAGGGAAGAATACCATCCTGGCATTCTCCCCCCTCGCCCGTGTTCGCAGCCAAGCTGCTCACGGCTCGCAAAATATCGACTGACGTCGCTATTTTGGGATCGCACATGGCGATCCATGCAGCCTGGGAAAGTAATCCCCCGGCTGCTAGGGAGTCGGCAAAGCCTCGGGAGGCGCCGCCTTCGGGGGCGCAGTCTTCGGTGGCGCCGCCCGCGGAACCGCCGGCACAGGCGGAGCGGGCACAGGCGGAGCAGGCGTCTTTGCGCCCGGAGCGCGGGGCGTCGCAGGCGCGTCGGGCGCCGGCGGCCCTGGCGCCGGAACGGCTTCGCTCGCTTGCGTCTCAGGGAGCAGCGGCTTCAGCCCCTGGCTCAGAAACACGTTGATCGCCCGGCGGACGGTTTCGACCGCCTGCGCGTCGCCGGCTTGAATCCGCTCCAACGTGGCAATCACCACTGGCTTGGCCAGCGGGTAGAAATCGACGTACTGATAAACGTTACCTACGACGGTAGCCGTGATCTCTTTGTCGCTCAGCACGACGTCGAACGTCTGCATGTCGGCGCCGGGGACGAGGTCGAGCATCGCCAGCTTCAGGGCGATCGACTCCGCGGCGCCATCTTTTCCACGAGTCGTCTTCGAGCGGACTTCCAGCAGCCGGTCGCGCTTGATGCGCGCGGCGGTCAGGGCCTCCTCGCATTCTTTACGAGACGCCACGTCGGACGCCATGGCCATCGCGGCGCGGAGCTCTTCGATCTGCTCATTGACCACCGAGAGTCGGATTTCCGCAAATTGGTTCATCAGGTCGGCCACTTCGTCGATCGAACGGATGGCGTCGACCGTCTGCAGCTTGGCGTTAATCCGGCTGCTCAGCACGTCTTCCGAGGTCAGCGGGCCGTCCGCCGGCTCTTTCGCTTTTTCCGCCGAGCGTTGTTTGTACTGCGCCAGCGCGAAGTTCATCAGCGGCACGGTCTGGGTTTGAAACTGAAACTTGCCGTCGACTACGGCCATCGGCGAGCCCCCCTCGCCTGCGACGACACGAACGCTCACCTGGCTGGCGAACTTGCTGGGGTCGTCCGCCCAGGGAGTCTGACGTAAGTTGGCGACGCTATCGAGCTTGACCCGATCTTCGCGCAGGTTCGTCCCCTTGGGATCGATCTTGATATTGAGCGTCTCGATCAGGCCGTCTCCCAAGATCGCCTGCGCCAGCGGACGCACCGCGGCGCCAATCCGCGCGCCATCGGCGCCGGCCGGGCCGCTGCCATCGGGCGGAAGGAACGCATCGATCGCCTGAGCCCCCATGGCGCGAAGTCGTTCACGTCGCGCCCGAACCTCGGGCGGAAGTTCGCGCCGCTGGCTTAGAAATACTGCTGGCGGTGGTGGCGGGATCATTGGACCGAAAAAGCCAGGGCCCGGAATGAACGGCGCGAATTGTCGCGGCGCTGTTTGATTCGGCGCTATTTGCTTCGGGGCGGCTTGTTTCGGCGCGGCTTGCTTTGCTGTCCCCTGCCGGGCAGCGCTTGGCTGAGCGGCGTTCTGCTTCGGCGCCGCTGGCTTCGTGGCGGGAGCGGCGGGCTTCGGCGGCGGGGGAGGGAGCTCTTCTTGCGCAAATAGCGATGCAGTCGAGTACAGCGAGGCGCTCCAGAAGAAGGCCGCGGCGACTAGGGATGACGTTCGCATCATTTCGATCTCCTTGATTTCTCTCGCGCTAAGCGTCATGGACTACATAGTAGTCCCAACAGCGCGCGGCCAGGTTCTTGCTCCGTCGCTAATGGCCGCCGCCTGGTAATTCTACGTTGCTCAAACCCTGCGCGGCCTTGCAGCCATGATACGGGTTGGAAGCAGATACGACAAAGCCTGGGGTTTTGACCAGGCCGGGGCGTGTTACACCGCGTCCCAGCGGGCCGCCTGGCCGCTGCGGAGCGATCGGTTGCCCAGATGGGCGCCTTTGACCGCGGCGACCCCCGCTTCGGCGGGCGCCACCGGCTTTTTGCGGCTGCGGACGCAATCGATCCAGTTCGTTAGATGGAGCAACTCGCCATCCGGCGTCTTATAAAAGTCGGCCCCGCGCGGGCCTTCTTCCAGGATCAGCTCGCTCGGCTTCAATTTGCTGCGCCGCTCGGGAATCACTTCGTACCGACCGCGGTCGAGATACAGCGTCCCTTCCGAACCCATGAATTCCAGCATCGCCGCGTTGCGCGCGTTGACGAACGTACCTTCGTAGTAGACCTGCACCCCTTGCTCCGGGAAATGGAGCAGTGTCTGCACGGTGTCTGGCGTTTGCCACAGGCCGGGCGAAAGGAAGTGGTCGCCGATCGACATCGCCGTCGCCGGATGATCGAGCTCCAAATACCAGTTGGCGACGTCCAGATAGTGGACCATCAGATCGGTCAGAATGCCGCCGCCGAAATCCCAGAACCAGCGCCAGTTGCGAAAGCGATACTGATCGAACGGCTGATCCGGGGCATTTCCCAAGAATCGCTTCCAGTCGACCGACTTTTCATCGATGCCGAGATCGCGTTTCTGATCGCGCGGCTGATTGCGATTCCAAGTCAGATGAACTTTGTGGATCTTGCCAAGCTCACCGCTGCGAATGATTTCCAAACCTTTTTGAAACTGCGGCATGCTCCGCTGCTGCATCCCTACCTGGACGATCCGCTGATGTTTGTTCTGGGCATCGATTACGGCCTGGCCTTCCGATAGATCGTGCGTCAACGGCTTTTCGACATAGACGTCTTTGCCGGCGGCGCAGGCGTCGATGGTGATCGGCACGTGCCAGTGGTCCGGCGTGGCGATCAACACGGCGTCAACGTCTTTGCGATCGAGTAACGCGCGGTGATCCTTCGTGGCAAACGCCGCCTCGCCAAGCGCCTTGCGCCCCAACTCCAGGTTCGCGTCCCAGACGTCGCAGACGGCGTTCACCTTGACGCCGGGGACGCGCGTCAGAGCGGTCATCAAATGCCGGCAGCGGCCGCCGTAGCCGATCAGCCCGACGCGGATTTCGTCGTTCGCGTTCGCTGCCCGCGCAGGCAAGGCGTAAGAGACGGTGGCCGCAGCAGTCAGACCGGCGACGCCGGCCTTGACGAAGTCGCGACGGGTCGGCTCGGTTGAAATCATCTCGGAAGATGTTCGATCGCCAGGCATGCGTAATTCCTCCGCCAGGAAGATTGATGTGCGCTCAGGGAGTTGGCGCGAGTGAGACGTCGGCGCGCCCGCCATGATAACCGCGGGGAGTGCGTCGGGCCAATTTCGGCTGTCTGGCGCTATTCTGCTCTGTCTATGGCCGGTTGCAACGCCTCGCTTGTCGCCGTCGCGCCGCGCGCATAGCATTCTTAACCGCCATCGCCTGCTGGCCTCGGAGACTGAGTTACCAACCCATTCGGGCAAGTGTCGCGGAGACGCCTCGGAGGAGGACACCATGCACAAACGATTTAACCTTGCTCATCCCGAAGATTCCACGCCGATCCACTCCACACAGCGCCCCGCGGCGCCGGCGGATGACGGACAATTACTCGACGCTTATTCCCAGGCCGTGACGCGGGCCGCGGAGATTGTCAGCCCGGCGGTGGTGAAGATCGAAGTTCGCCACGCCGGACGGCCTGCGCGCGGACCCGGCGACAACGCCCCCACGGGGAGCGGCTCCGGCTTTGTGATTTCGCCCGATGGTTTGATCGTCACCAACAGCCACGTCGTGCATGACGCGAAGAGTCTGCGCGTGATGTTTTCCGACGGACAACGACTTTCGGCCGAGCTGGTGGGGGACGATCCCGATAGCGATTTGGCCGTGATCCGGGCGCACGCCTCGGACTTGCCCACCGTCGCGCTGGGCGACTCGCGGCAGATCCGCATCGGCCAACTGGCGATCGCCATCGGCAATCCGCTAGGTTTCAGTTGCTCGGTGACGGCCGGCGTCGTCAGCGCGCTCGGCCGCAGCTTGCGGACCGGCAGCGGCCGGCTGATGGACGACATTATTCAGACCGACGCGGCGCTCAATCCCGGCAACTCAGGCGGGCCGCTGGTGAATTCGCGCGGCGAAGTAATCGGCGTCAACACGGCGATGATCTTGCCGGCGCAGGGGATCTGCTTCGCCATCGCGGTGAACACGGCGCGAATGGTCACGTCGCAGTTGATCGGCTTCGGCCGCGTGCGGCGGAGCGTAATCGGCGTGGCGGGCCAGAATGTGCCGCTACCGAACGAATTCGCCCGCCGGCATGATATCCTGGCCGACTCAGCAGTGCTGGTGATGGGGGCGGAGCCGGGAGGGCCCGCCGCGGCCGCCGGTCTGCGCGAAGGAGACTTGCTTTATGAATTCGCGGGTCGCACGATCACCAGCATCGACGACCTGCACGCCATGCTGACCGAGCAACGGATCGGCGTCCCGTGCGAGGCGCTTGTGGTGCGCGAAGAACAGCGTCTTGAGTTCCGCGTCACCCCGGCCGAAAAGGGCTAACGCGATTTTCAAAGCGATGTGCCGACAATTATCAAGGCGTCTTCTTTCTGTAGCCGGGGTCTCCGACCCCGGAGCGATTCGATGAGACTTGACCATTGAGAAGACCGGCCTCGCAGAAGCCGGCTACAGGAGAGTCGTGATCGAAGAGTGGGATCGAAGCACTGGCCAAAAGCGAGGCTTCAATCCAGCCTGTCCAGCAGGTAGGATCATTGTGCTTGGAGGAAAAGCACGATGACTATGACTGCCCACGCACAAGCCGCTCCGCCGCTCGGTTCTACCAAGGACGCCATCGACACGCCGGCTCTCTGCCTCGATCTCGACGCGCTCGATGCGAATATCGCGGACATGATGGCCGCCTGTCGCGCCAAGGGGGTCGCCTGGCGGCCGCACGCCAAGGGGCACAAGTCCCCCGATATCGCCCAGCGGCAACTCGCGGCGGGGGCCCTGGGGATTACCGTCGCTAAGCTCGGCGAGGCCGAAGTGATGGCCGCCGCCGGCGTGCGCGATATTTTGATCGCCAACATGATAGTTGGCCCGTTGAAGCTCGCCCGGCTGGTCGCGCTCTGTCGCGTGGCCGATCCGATTGTCTGCGTCGACCATCTCGACCAGATCGAGCCCCTATCGGCCGCGATGAGCGCCGCCGGTCTTTCGATCCGCGTGATCATCGAAGTCGATATCGGGCTGCGCCGCGTCGGCGTGCCGGTGGGCGAGCCGACGCTGGCGCTCGCGCGCGAGATCCTCAAACGGCCCGGGCTCCGCCTGGCCGGCGTCATGGGCTATGAGGGGCACCTGCTGGCCGTGGCGAACTTGGAAGAGAAGGCCGCCCGGATTCGAGAGGTGCTCTCCGAACTGACGGCCACCGCCGATTTGCTCCGCCAGCACGATATTCCTTGCGAGATCGTTTCATGCGCTGGCACCGGTTCCTACATGTACGCCGTCGAGCAGCCGGGCGTCAGCGAGATTCAGGCGGGCGGGGCGATCTTCATGGACATTTATTATCGCACGCGCTGCCAGGTGCCCGACCTCCGTTACGCCCTAACCGTGCTGACGACGATCGTCAGCCGCCCCACGCCGGAGCGGGCGATCATCGACTCCGGCCGCAAAACATTGAGCATGGAATTGATCATGCCCGAGGTGGCGGGACGAGACGACGTGCGCCTGGTGGGGCTGAACGCCGAGCACGGCGCGCTGGAGCTGGCGCCGAGCGCGCAAGGCTTGAAGATCGGCGATCGCATCGAGCTGATCCCCGGCTACGGCGATCTGACCTGCGTGCTGCACGACGAGTTTTATTGCTTTCGCAATGGACGACTGGAGGCAATCTGGCCGATCGCGGCGCGCGGGAAATTGCGGTGACTGCCGCGCGGCTGCCGCCACAGACGTTGCTCCATCGATACTTCGACCTAGCCACGGCGACGTGCGAACATTGCGGCACTACCGCAAGGGCTAGCATGTTCTGTAAGCCTTGATGATCCCGTGCCATATCAGGACTCAGCAAATCGCCATTTCGTGATGACGACTCTCAACAAAAAGTTGAGCCTCGCGGCGCCGAGCAGACTTTGTAAGATGGGATTGAATAATCAAGACCCATTTGGCAGTCAAAATGCTTCAAGAGGTCACGAGATGCGAATGCTTCAGCCACCTGAACAGGCGTGCTATTAGCTGCCAGAATTCGTGAAGGCCTCACAAGACGCCTTTGACGAAAGTCGCTTGCCAAAGTTCCACGCAAATTAATGATATGTTTTGTCCGCTGCCCAAACTCAATTGACTTTCGCCGCCAATCTTGGTGATCTGATGGCTGGACGTGCATGGACTCGCGACAAAACGCTTGTCGCATTCAATTTGTACTGCCGCACACCTTTTGGGCGTCTTCACGCGCGTAATCCAGAAATTGTTGCGACAGCTCAAGCAATCGGTAGAACTCCGAGCTCGTTTGCGATGAAATGCTGCAACCTTGCCGCATTCGACCCTGCCTTAAAGGCGCGGGGCATTCGCGGGTTTGGCCAAAGCATCGCGACTATTAATAGATCATCGGCCCCGTGGCCGACAGGATCACGTTCATCCCCGACAGCTTTTCGCCGTTCGTGCTCGGCGTGGCCGTGCCCGAGCCGGGCACGTTCGTGTTGACCGCGATGGCGACGATCGGCGTCATTGTGGCGGGGCGCGCCAGGGTTACGTCTGGGGTACCCGCCCCTGCGATTTCGAATCTGACCGGACGGAGGAGAGATCGAGCTCTACCGGAGGCGCGCATCCCAATAGATGAGTCCAAAATTCTCGATCGCCGCGGCGCTTCTTCGTGGCGAACAACTGCTGCTCCGCCAAGATCTCGCCGGAC
>DASXPZ010000272.1:0-3351 GCA_036493275.1 Pirellulales bacterium | reverse complement strand
TGGTCGTGCCAACAACCTGTCCCAGGCTGTTGAGCAACTGAATGGTCACGCCGGAGAGGAGCTGCTCGCCGGGATCGTACGTGCAGTTTCCGTTCGTGTCGACATGCACCATACCGGAGATGCTGGCCGGTTCGACTTCGCAGAAGTTGTAATGGAGTGCTTGCAATCCGGGGGTGAGGACGATCGAGCTGAGCGTATCGACGTCGGACACCACGCCGCTGGCGGTGCCGAGCATGTTGCCCCCTTCGAAATAACCGATGGGCTGCACTTCGTGAACGGTGTACGTGCCGGGAGGGAGCTGATCAAACTCGTATTCTCCGTTGGCGTCGGTCTTGGTCGTTTGGATGACCACGCCTTGGCTATTGAGCAACTGAATGGTCACGTTGGCCAATAATGGCTCGCCCTGTTCCCAGATGCAGTCGCCATTGCGATCGGCGTGAACCATGCCCGTGATTCGCCCCGGGAGCAATTCGCCGAAGTTATAATTCAGACCGTTTGTGCCGGAGAGAAGTGTGATGTTGGTCATGCCATCCGGCGGAACGAGTATGCCACTGGCCGTTCCCACTGCGTCCTTGCCGTCGAGATAACCGGCGGGCTGATCTTCGGATAGCGTGTACGAACCCGGGAACAAATTGGTGAACGAGTAGAATCCCACCGAGTCGGTATGGGCCGTGCCGATGACCTGCAGCGAGGAATTCAACACGTAAACCGTGGCGTTCGGAATACCCGCTTCGCCAGGGTCCTTGATTCCGTTGTCGTTCAGATCGGAATAGACGTAGCCCGAAATCTGCGCGGGGCGGGCTTCGGCAAAGTCGTTATGCACGCTGTTCTGGTCCGGATCGAGCACCACGTCGCTGATAATGTCCGAGGTGGTGACGACGCCGTCGATCACGCCGCCGATATTGCCGGCCCGCGCGCCAACGCTGAAGTAGCCGCTGGGCTGCGTCTCGACGACGCGGTATTGCCCTGGCGCCAGATTATCGAATTTGTAGGCGCCGTTGGCGCCGGTGACGGTGGTCCTCGGAGTCGGCATCCCGACATAGGCCGAGCCATTCCAGATCTGCAATGTGAGCGAGACGCCGCCGATGCCCAGTTCGCCGGACTCTTGCTGATTGTCGATGTTCGTGTCGTCGAAGACGAAGCCGCTGAGGCTGCTCGGCTTGGGAGGTTGCGCGAGGTTGAAAATCGCGCCGGCGGTCAACACCGGATCGGCTTCAGTGGTGATGGGCGAGTAATCGTCGTTGGGTAGATTCAATCCGCTGCCGGCAAAGGCGGGATCGAACTCGTCGAAAAACTCGGCATTTCCCGTCGCATCATAATAATGGGGCGCCGTGAAGGTGGCCGTGAGGTCCGAAAACTGAAACTCCGCTCCTTCCGCCACGGCATTGGCAAAATTTCGTGCGCCCATTTCATCCACGTCGATCGTGAAGACCAGCGTCTTGCCGGCCGTGAAGCCCGACAGGTTCAACGTGAGGAGCGTTCCTCCATCGGCTACCGAAACGCTGTTGATGATAATGCCGTCGCCATTGTCGACCTGCTGGAACGGATGAAATCCGTAGACCCCGAGACCCCCGGCCGCCGTGTCGAAGAACGTATCCGCCGGGCCGAGGCCATCGTTGTCCTTGTCGGTGTTGATGGTCAGCGTCTGCAGTTCCGTTCCTGCCGCTCCTCCCACAAACGAGACGCGAAATGTGTTCGGCGTTTCGTCGAAGCCGGTGCCCGGATCGAAATAGACGGCTCCGATCGTGATCGGAGCGGCGGACATCACGCGCCGCTCTTCCATTTGCTCGATGTGCAGTCGGCGGAAGCCTCGCCGAGTGGTCGGAGAGGGCTCGACGGCCAAGATTTGTCGCGCACTGCGCGCACGATCGAACACATTACTGAGAAAACCCACGGTCAACCTCCTTGCGAGCGCGGGACATACTGCTACAGCGATCCCGCTCCGCGGGATCGGACGTCTTACCGCGTGGTGCGATTCAAATTTTGTTCGACGACTTTGCCGTCAGTAGAAGGGGGATTCCAGATGCGAACTGAAGTGTCAAAGCTGGAAGAGATGAGCGTGCCCGTCGCTGCCTGATAATCGAGGCCCGACACGCTGCCGGTATGACCCAGCAATCGCGCCTCTTCCTTGCCGTTTTTTACATCCCAGATATGGATACGATTGTCGCTGGCGCCCGTCACTAGTCGATCTGGTCCGATGTAGATCAACGATTGGATCTTGCCCGGCCGGCTAGAAATGGCCAGCAATTCGGCGCCGGTCTGTGGATTCCAAAGTCGCAAGAAGCGATCCTCGCCCCCGGAAGCCAACTGACCCCCGTCGGCCGAAAACGCCAGAGCGCGAACGCGCTGCTTGTGAGCCGCAATGTCGTGGAGTACCTGGCCGGTCTGGTAGTCCCAGATTCGCACGCGGCCATCACGCCCCGAGGCCGCCAGCAGTTTGCCGTCCGGGCTGAACGCGACCGCTCGAATGTCAGCGCAAGGTCCGATCAATTCGCGCACCGGTTCGCCCGTCGCGCCGTCGAAGAGCCGGACCTTGGCGTCGAAGCCGGCGGCGGCCAGCAGTTTGCCATCCTGGCTGAAGGTCAACGAATAAACCACTTGCGAAGGACCAGCCAGCGCACGCAGCTTTTGCCCCGTGGCCGCGTCCCAATACAAAATGGCGTGGTCGTCGGCTCCGGTGGCCAGCACCTGGCTCTTGGGGTTGTAGACAACAGCGCGAACCCAATCTGTGTGACCGCGAAGCTGACGCACCAACTTGCCGTCGTTAAGGTTCCAGATCCGCACGACGTGATCGTCGCCGCCGGTTGCAAAGGTCTGGCCGTCCGGACTGAGGCTGATCGCGGAGATCACCGGAGGCGTCGCAGCGCGAGGATCTCCTTGCAACGGCAAGACGCGCGTGGCGCGCAGTTCCTCAACGCCTTGGGCCGCCGTCGGAAACACTTGTTGGGCCGGGGCAGGCGCGACGCCGGCCAGCGCCATGGCGGCCGCCGCGATCACAACAAACGATTTCTGGATCACGTGAAGTCTCCTGCTTGCTCGGGCTCGTCAAGGCCGCGGCAATCGGCAATCGTCCCCTGACAGGCGCTCGCGGAAGAAGCGCCTCTGTGTCTGGTATCGGCGCGGACGGAACAATTGCCGTAGACTAACCCCGACGAGCGTTAACCTCGCGCGCGAAGGTTTAACGGTTAGCAAAAGGAGCGAACCAGCCAGGCGGAGAAACCGGTCCCAGCGAGGGGGCGAGAAGGCGCCAGCAAACGAGAAAGGAGCGGTTGCAGCAACTTCGGAGAGAGAGTCGGCGACCAAGATGTCGTCTGCAATTACCTCTACCGCCGCTCGATCGGGACGAAGTCT
>DASXPZ010000271.1:0-5375 GCA_036493275.1 Pirellulales bacterium | reverse complement strand
ACCTCGACGCCGCGGTCGCCTGGGCGAACGGGACGGGCAAGGCGGCGGCGTCGAAGCTGGGGATCACCGGGTTCTGCTGGGGCGGGCGGATCGTCTGGCTCTACTCGGCGCACAATCCCAACCTCAAAGCGGGCGCCGCCTGGTATGGCCGGCTCGTCCTATCGGGCGAGGCCAATCCCTTGCAGCCCAAATACCCGGTCGACCTCGCCGGCGAAATCAAGGCGCCGGTGCTGGGGCTGTATGGCGAACTCGACAAGGGAATCTCGGTCGAGAGCGTGGAGAAAATGCGCGCGGCGCTCAAGGCCGCCGGCAACAAAACGTCCGAGATCGTGCTCTACCCGGGAACCGATCATGGTTTCAACGCCGACTATCGACCGACGTACAACAAGACGAGCGCCGAAGACGCCTGGAAGAAGATGCTGGACTGGTTCAAGAAGTATGGCGTGTCGCCGTGAGATGTAGTTGTTGTGCTAAGGCTGTCCACAAAAGAAAGCGGCCCCTTTCCCTGTGTAGGAAAGGGGCCCAATCTTTTTTGAAACCGATTGTCTGGCGGCGCAATCTTCAGTCGCTACGACTTTATGGGATGCCAGGCGGTTGTCTGCGGAGTTTCCAGGCGACGCCTATGATCGCGACAAACCCGAAAGAGAGCATGATGACCGACGAGGGTTCCGGCACCATGCTGAAGCCCCATGAAACTCCGTAATTGCCGACGTACATCGACTCCGTCGCGGGGACGCCCGGCTGGGCAGGAGTGAAGACGTCCCAAGTCGGAAAGACGGTGAAGTGCAGATACGTTCCTATGCCCGCGTAGAAGCTGGGGAAGTCATGGAAAGTCGGCGGGGTTGAAAACGTCTTGCCTTTGACGGGGTTCGAATCGTAATACGGTCCGGTGGTTGGGCCCGCGGCCAGTCCACCGGGCTTGTCGCCGTTATCCAATTGCCAGAAGCCCTGCTGGCCGGCGATCGCGTAGCCGAAGTTGCCGTATTTCTGGTCTTCGTTGAGGACCTGCATCCAGTGCAGCGTGGCTTCCGAACCGGCCGGAAGATTGGCCGGCTGAGCCAGGTTCGGATCCAACGTAAAGTCCATCGTCTCGCCGAACGCCGTGCCGCCGCCGTTGAGCGAGAGATTGTAAGCGGTGACGTTGAATGTGGCTTTGTTGTCCAGCGGCGCCATGTTGTTCACGACGGTCCAATTATTCTTGTTCGTGAAACCTTGCGCGTCGAGCGTGGCTTGCAGGATCGGGGTGAAACCCGCGACCGGGACCAGCGCCGCCTTGTCCGCGATGGCCGTCTGCTTAGGATTCAGCCCAGTCGATTGCAGATTCGGCGGTGGGTTGGCAACCCCTCCCGCCAGCGTGAGCATCGGAGCAGCCTGTGCCGGCGCTACCAACAGCAGGCCCGCCAGGCTCAGACACAAAAAGCTTGCGACGCGCGTCACGCCATGACTTGCGCGAGGACTCAACTGGTTGTCCAGTGGCAAAGTTACGACTGCTCTAGACATTTAGCCACCTCACTGATGTTGGACTTCATGAGTCATGAAGCTTTGAGAGCTGCCATCTCCCCATCGGTCTGCGCCTGGAACCGATCCAGGCTCGCGAATAGACAAAATGGTAACAAAGGCCCCCCCTATTGCAAGTGAATTTGGCTTTGCGATGAGGATAGAATGCCCGTGATAGCAATCGTCCGCGGCACGTCTCGGGCGTCAGCCCCCTGGCGTAGCGTGAGAGAATACGGCTTCGTGGTTGTTCGCGCGGGATTTTGCGAAGGAGTTGTTATCGCGAACTGAACGCGGAAAATTCGAGCATTTTGTCAGAGTAGAACCCCGCAGGCGGAAGCGTCGAATCTCGCCGCGGAGCCGCGTGAAATTCCTTTGGATTGACGTGGATAGAGCCATGCTGCTCGGCGGGAGCGTCGCACTCCAGACCAATGGCGGCGCTGGCGTATCTCCGCAATCGAAGACGCCGCTCGGTGCGCAGATAGTTCCACCGTTGCCTGGCGGTCAGTCCACCACTTTCAGCTTGAGCTCGTTCGAGTTCCCCTTCAATTCCGGCGCGTACATCGCCGAGGCCTTGGCCGGGAGCGCGCTGAAGCGGCCGGGGATCTCGGCCCGCATCCGGTACGAGACGCTGTGCTTTCCGCGCGCCAGGGCCCGCACGAAGAACGCCACGCGGTTGTCGCGCAGTTCCATGTAGGCGCCCAGCGCGTTCGAGTTGTAGCCGCTCCGCAGATCGGTCGGCTCGAAACCGGCGGCCTTCATGTCCTCGAAGAGCAAGTACTCATAGTCGTTCTTGCTTTCGATCACCAGTTCGATCTCGACCAGCTCGCCACTCTTCAAGCTGGCCAGGTCGGCGAGCGGTTGCCGCTCGTGCTTTTCGACCTTTTCGTCCACGGCCTGCCCGCGCGAGCCGGCGGCTTTGATCTTCTTGTCGACCGGGACGAGCTTGAAGAAGTTGCGATTAACCTTCACCTCGAGGCCGGCCGCGGTGATCGGGTCATCGAGCGTGAAATTGGTGAGATAGGCGTTGTAATAGAGAGGCCCGCGACCGCGCTTGCGGAGCTCGATCGAATGTTCGCCCGCCTCGACGGCGTCGCCGGTCAGGACGAGGCGATCGTCGACCATGAACAGATTCTTCGAGTCGATCGCCACCTCTTTGCGCTTCTTGCCGTCGATCCAGACTTCTACCGTCAGCTCGGGCGAAGCCTCGCCGCTGGCCGTGATGAACTCGGCCAGCGCCTCGATGCACAGCGCCGTGTCGCGCGTGGAATTCCAGTACGTGGCGTGCTTGCGGTTGTTGAGCAGGTACTTGGCCAGCCGAGGCGCCACTTCGCCTTTCGGGTCGGTCCGCGCCAGTAGCTTCAGGTAATAGGCCATCGCCTCGACGTCGCTGCCATACCAGAACCACCAGAAGTTCCCCTCCGGCAACTTGAGGTACGCGGTTTGGTTTTCGTCGTCCTGAACCAAATACTGCTCGATATTGCGCAACACCATCGCCAGGCGTTCGGCCTTGCTCAGCTTTTGCAGCGCCAGGCCGAGCAGCGTTTTGCCGTAGACCGACAATTCGTTGCGATCACGATATAAGAAGTCCTGCATCTGCGCGTTATCGATTTCGGAATCGACTAGCACCATGTAGACCAGCGCGTCGACGTTGTCTGGATGGAGCTTGTAGGGCTCCTTCTTGCCGTC
This sequence comes from Pirellulales bacterium, assembly GCA_036493275.1. Classification (GTDB taxonomy): domain Bacteria; phylum Planctomycetota; class Planctomycetia; order Pirellulales; family JACPPG01; genus JACPPG01. Next base: position 2,192 of record DASXPZ010000271.1, on the reverse strand, counting down.
GGCGTTGATCAGCAGCTTGAGCTGCTCGTCTTGGTGGCGTTTCAGCCACTCGACGCCGCGGGCCAGCACATTCGCGTCGACAGCCACGTCGTTCTTTTTGGCGACTTGCAAGCCGTGGACCACGGTGGCCGTGGTGTGGGCCGTGCTATGTTCGCCCCAGCCGGAGAACCAGCCCCAGCCGCCGTCTGCGAGTTGCATCTCGGTCAGAGCCTTGACGCCGTCGGCCGACATCTTGGCGACCTCGGCTTCGTCGAAGACGGCGTTGTGTTCAAAGCGCTTCCAGCCCTTGGCGCGCTCTTTGGGGTCGCCCAACTCTTGCGAGTTGAGTTGTGCACGCTTGTCGCGAATGTCGGCCAGTTTGAGCTTCATCTCGAGCAGCACTTTTTGCGTGATCACCGTCGGCAAAAAGCGGTTCAACGTCTGCTCGGTGCAGCCGTAGGGATATTCGGCCATGTAGGGGAGCGCGTCGACCATCGCCCCGGCCAAGGTGGGAGAATAGGCGATCTCCAACCGGGACTGATCGACTTTTCGCGCGCTGGGAACGCGCACGGTGATCTTGCCGACGTCGCCCGCGGGGCGAATGGCGCCGGCGAAGCTCTCCATCTTGAGCATGCCGTGAATATAGGCGGGGAAGCTATTTTGGATCGCGTCGGACTCTTCGTCCGTGAGCGCCTTCATCCTCACTGTGGCCTGCCCTTCGGCCGCGACGGCGACGCGCCAATCGACGCGCTTCTCGCCGCCGGCCGAAATTTCGACCGTGCGCGATAGCTCGTCGAGCGGCCTCAACACCGGGCCATCGAGTTCGAGCGACACCTGCACGCTTTTGGAGGTCTTCAAATAGTTATGGACATTGGCCGAGAGGACGACTTCGTCTTTTTCGACGAAGAATCGCGGAGCTTGCATTCGCACGATCAGGTTCTTGCGCGTGACGACTTCGGCTTCACCCTGTCCGACGCGCGTTCCCTGGCCCAGGCCCCAGACTTTCATTTTCCAGGCGGTCAGGTTCTCGGGCATTTTGAAACGGACGCTGGCTTTGCCTTCGGCGTCGGTGACTAGCGATCCGGCCCAAAACGCGGTGTCGGCGAAGTTGCTGCGGACGGTTGCTTGGGCAAGCTCGCCCCCTCCGCCCGGCGCGGCTTCGGCGGCGGCTGGCTCGCTGGGGGTTGGCATCGCCGCGGCGTCAGCTGCCAACATCGGCGCCGCCATGTTTGAGCGCTTGCCGGCGCCCGCCGCGAAACCGCCACGCCCCTGCTCTCCTCCCACGCCTTTTTGGAGTTCTGTCCTAAAGGCGACATGCGGGCTGTCTTTGCCAGTTTCGTCGGAGACTTCATCCGCGACCGAGCCGCCGAAGATGCCGAGGTCGGCCATCCAGGCCCGGCCTGATTTCACCAGGTTATGGCCGAACCACTGCAAGCTGGTCTCGGTTTGCGGTTGGTGGTGGCGGCGCCATTTCCAAAAGAACTCCTTGATGTTCGGCACGTTCGATCCGCCGGCAATGTACTCGACGCTTTTATCGTAGACCGAGAGGACCGTAGTCCCGACAAACGGCTTGCCGAAGAAGTCGGTCAGCTTCAACTTCACTTCGGCTTCCTGGCCCGGCTTGTATTCGGTCTCCGACGGTTGGACTTCGACGTTCAGCACGCGCGATTCCGGCGGCACGACGATTTCCTTCGCTTCGGTATAAAGCTTGCCGCCGGCGATTGTCACCGCCTCGACAAAAAAGTTCGGCATGTCCTTCTTTGTTACTTCGAGCTCTTCCAGCGTGCTCTTCCCTTTAAGTTGAATTACCTTGGGGGGCAAATAAGCGCCGTTGCTGGGACGCGGGAAGAGCAGGACCGTGCTATTGGCGCGATCGGTGTTGATCATCAATTTCACCTTGCCGCCGGGCTGATATTCGCGGGCGTCGGTAATCAATTCCAGATGATTGAAACGGAAATCGGCCCCGGTGAATCCTGCGCCGCGGACCGTAAACAGGTAGCCTCCTTCGATCGCGTGGCCGGCGGCGTCGGTCAGTTTGTAGCTCAATCGATATTGGCCGGCGGCCGAGGCTTCGAGTTGTTGCTGCGCGTAGCCCTCGGCGTTGGTGTCGACGTCCCACTCGCGGATTTGCGTCTCGCTCGCCTCGCCTTTGTCATAAGCGACCTTGTAGAGCGTGAGCTTGCCCTTCCCTTCGACCGGTTGCCCATCGAGTG
>DASXPZ010000270.1:0-2627 GCA_036493275.1 Pirellulales bacterium | reverse complement strand
GCCAGTCAGGAAGAAGATCGGCTTCATCTCCGTCCCCTTGGCGCTGGGGTCTTTCAGATCCGGCATGTAGTGCTCGAGGCTGCCGCGATACTTGCCGTCCTTCGGCGCGACGCGCGGCGCGCGATCACGCGACACAACCGTAAAACTGCGCTTCTCGCCATCCTTCACCGGCTGCACTGCAAGCCGCGGAAAGAACGCGACCAGCTCGTGGAACTGCTTGCGCTTCCAGCGATCAGTCGGGTGATCGTGGCACTGCGCGCATTGAATCTGCACGCCCAGGAAGATCCGCGCCATCTCGGCGGCCACCTCGGGGGGCTGTCCCATCTGCGCCATGATGACGCCTGTGGCGCCTACTTCGCGGACGTCGCCGCGGGCGGTGATGAACTCGTGAGCGATCTTGTCCCAGCCGACGCCGTTGTTGAACTGATCGGCCAAGTAGCGCTGCAAAGTCGGCCCGACCAATTGGGCTCGATCGTCGCTGCGACGATAGAGGATCACATCCCGAAAATAGTTGCCCCAGTTTTCGCCAAACCGCTTATCCGCCAGCAGCCGATCGATAGCCGCGACTCGCTTATTCGACGATGGATCGAGGACGAACGCGGTGACTTCTTCCGGCGTCGGGATGTCGCCAATCAGGTCGAGCGAAGCGCGACGTAGAAAGGTCTCGTCATCCGTGATGGGCAGTTCCGGGGCGTTCGGCTTTGCGGCGGCCGGCGTTTCGGCAGCCAGCGAGGCCTCGACCCGACGGGCGACTTCGGCCGCAGGCGACTTTTGCGCGTAGGCCGGAGCGCCCAGCGCCAACCAGCCCAGCGGGGCGAAGGCGGCGAACACGAGAAACAGCCGCGGGAGCGCGCTAGGAACCACGTCGAATCTCCTGACCCATGTTCGGCAAATCGGGACGCCCCTAAAGTTTGCGTCAAATCACCCAAAAGAGCAAATCCGCGCGCCGGGGCGCCTGCTATCCATCCAACACCGCCGACAGGAGCGAAGTGTCGCGGGCGCCGCCTAATCCATGAGGCGGCGGCTTGGGCGCGCTCGCCGGGGGGCCGGACTTCCCAGGTTGCACGCATCGAAAGGCCTCTTGCCGGACGGCTTTGGCTCTCGATACTGGAAGGCGATGCGGGGCGTTTTCGGCCCCGCCTATAATTGACCAGGTCTGTCCAGGAAAGCCTGCTATGCAGTCAGAATCGCGAAGGATACGCGTCGGACTGATCGGTTGCGGTTTTGTCGGGCGGCTTCATGCCCAGCGTCTGACGGCCGATCCCCGAGTGGAGTTGGCCCTCTGTTGCGACCCACAACCAGAGGCGGCGGCTCACCTGGCCGCGGAATACGCACCCGCGGCGGCGATCGAGTTCGAAGCTGTGGCGGCGCTCGGGCGGCGAGGAATAGACGCAGTGGTAATTTGCTCCCCAACTCCGCTGCACTACGAACAGGTTGGCGCCGCGTTCGATCGCGGTTTGGACGTGCTGTGCGAAAAGCCACTGGTCGTCGGCCGAGAGCAGATTTGCGACTTGATCCAGCGCCAGGAGCGGCAGGGAAGAGTTCTTTCGGTTTCATACCAGCGGCGGTATAAGTCGCCGTTCTTAACCGCCCGGCGCGAATTGACCGAGAACGCCGACTTTTATGGACCACTCCGCCAGGTTCACGTCTTTGTCTGCGAACGTTGGCGGCAATCGATACCGGGCACCTGGCGCGACGACCCGAATGTCGGCGCCGGTTATTTCGGCGACGCCGGCAGCCACCAGATCGACATCGTGCATTACCTCTCGGGCCAACAGGCCGAAGCGGTTTACGCGGTCAGCGACAAGCGCGGCAGTCGCGTCGAGATCGTCACGCAGGTGGTGGCGAAGCTGACAGGCGGCGTCGGGCTGGCGGCCCATTTCGTGGGTGACGCCAATCATTGGCGCGAGGACATGCACTTCCACTGCGAGCACGCCGACCTGCTGTTGCGAAGCGAAGAGGTCTGGCGAGCGAAAGATAATAAGCTAGAGATGATCATCGATCTCGTGCCGGACAAAACGCCCGACGAGGCGTTCATCGACGCGGTGATCAGCCGCCAGCCGACGCTTTCGCCCGCTTCGTGCGCGCTGCCGATGTACGACTGGACCGCCGCCGTCGTCGAGTCGGCCCGTGAGAACCGTTGGGTTAATCTGCCGAAGCCGGCTTAACATTCTGTTATTCGCAGCGAGACGGTTTGATAGGAAGCCCTTGATCGCCCTCAAGAATGAGGCTTTGGGCAGTGTCTGCTGAATGAACGATGCGGACCATTTGCGCCCCATCGCCGTGCGCTGGCGTCCTGCCATTCACCTTGGCTCTTTTGGTGAAATTGGCGCCAAAAAGACACCGGTTTTTACAGAGCGATCATGCCCCATCGGGGTGTATCTATAACCAGTCGAAAAGAGGATTATTTTGGCTTCTTGGGACAATATTCTCTCCGCAGCGGCTGTGACGATCAAATGCCCTGCTCAAGGCGAACAACCCTTTCGTCGGATAGGTTACAAATTCGTTCGGAATGGCGATTGCATTACCTCCTTTCCGTTCAAGCGAGCGGCCAACCGCGTAGTAAATGATGCGGCGCCCATGACTGAGCATCGCGCGGTTGGCCCGCAAGATTGGCAACTACAGTC
>DASXPZ010000269.1:0-6936 GCA_036493275.1 Pirellulales bacterium | reverse complement strand
ATCCGCTGACGTTGGCAGGCGATGACTGAAACCGACTGGTTGAGCAAGCAAGCCCCAAGGCCTCACCGCTTCACTCGCGCAAAGGTCAGGCCGGGATCGTTCGGCGGGGCGCCGTCCAGGGCGAATTGCCATTTGTCCGCTCCCAGTGATTTCACAAGCCCCGCCATCGCCCCTTGGTCTTTGCTCTCCAGCGACAGCTCATCGCTGCTCGACTGCAACTGACCGTTGAGTTCCACAATCGGCTTGCCGGGCTGGTTTGCCTTCCAGGTGAATTGCGAGTCCTCCGTAATCGCCAGATCGATCGTCGTGTCGCCCGCTTTGGCCCGCCAGGCGCCGACCAGATCGGTTTGCGGCGCGTTGTCGTCCGGCGCCGCCGGGCCGGGCGTGGGGACGGGGGGCGAAAGAGCGTCGAGCATGCGCTTGGCCGTAGCGTCTTTTGGTTGATTCTTGACGACCGTCTTCAGCGCATTCACAGCCGCGTCTCGATCGCCCAAGACGAGATATTGGTACGCCAGCACGAAGGCCGACGATGGATCGTTCGGATGCGTCTTGCAAAACTGTTCGAGCTTGCGCAATTGCGTTTGGTAATCCTCGGTGTTGCCGTACAGGCTGCTCATCGTCGTCCAGTCCATGCCGGGCGCGCTCGACAAAAAGGAATTCAGCGCCGTGGCCGCCAGCTTGTACTGCCCTAAGGCGAAGAGCGTCAGCGCGCGCACTTCATGCACGACCGGATCGTTTGGCAACTTGAGCAACGCGGTGTCGAACTTGGTGAGCGCGCCGGGATAATCGGCCGATTTGAAGAGCGCCAATCCTTCGTCGAAGAGTTGCGTCGCTTGATCGGCCTCGGTCCCGCCGGTCGCTGGAGAAGTCTGCACGGTGACGTCGCCGGAGTCGGCGTCCGAGACGTCGATATTATTGACGACGACCGGTTGCGAGTAGTCGTAAGGCGCCATCGCCCCTCCCACCGGCGCTTCATAGTAAGGGTTGGAATACGATCCGCCGTAGCCCCAGCCGCTGGTCAGCGAACCGAGTCCCCAGCCCACCGCGCCCCAGGCCAGCGGCCGATACCAATTGCTTCCCCAATACCCGCCGCCCCAACAACCGTTGTACCAGCCGTGATGGGGATTGATGCAGTTGCCATGCCAGGCGCCAGCCCAGCCGCCCCCTCCCCAACCCCAGCCCGGATTGTTCCAACCGTGATCCCATCCGGGCCGATTGCCAACGTAGTTGCGATTACCGGCGCGATTGACATTAAGACTGTTCCCGGCATTGACTCGGCCGACATTCACATTGCCGACATTGACGTTGCCTCCGCCGATCGTTGGTCGATTCACTCCAATGTTCGTGTGATTGCCGCCGATTACCGGACGATTGCCAACGCCGCCGGGTCGATTGCCGCTGATGCCCGGACGGTCGCCTCCGCCGGGCCGATTCGACGCCGGCAACGTGCTGGGACGATTCGCGTTACTGAAGCTGGGCCGGTTACTTGAGCCTCCGCCCGCGACTCCGCCTCCGCTTGGCAGCGACGGCCGACTCACCGGGCCCGCCTGATTCGGCGGTCGCACGTTAGGACGCGAAGCAACGCCGGATCCGCCTGGTTTCGCCGCGGGTTTCGCGATATTCGGACGAGCCCCGCCCGATGGACTGAAGTTACCCCCGCTCGGCCGCGATGCGCTGGGACGAGTCGCTGGCGCCGGGCGCGACGCGTGACTCATCGAAGGACTGTTCGCCGGGCGCTGAGCCGGGCGCGCCGCGGCGGGTCTCGCGGGAGCCGCGGATCGCCCTCCGCCTCCTCCCACGGCGCCCATCGATGGCCGCCCGCCGCCTCCGCCACGGCCACCTCCTCCGCCGCCACGGCCTCCACCTCCGCCTCCGCCGCGGCCGCCGCGAGCATCGGCCATGTCCGAGCACGCGATCAGACAAGCGATCCACACAGTTCCTGCAACGCAGAATTTGCGTTTCGTATTCATGATGTGATTCCTTGGCTCGAACGGCGTTACTTGCGCGGGACTGGCGCGCGTCGCGTGACCGTGATTTTGAAATCATCTTCGAGGTCGTCGCCGACGATTCGGTCGGTCCCCTCGATCGTATAGTGATCTTTGTCTTTGGCGGTGATGTTCATCGTGGCGCTGGCGGTCGAGCCGTCAGGATTCACCGACGATGATTTGATCACGACGCCGTCCTCGACGAGCGTCCAGGCGCCTTCCGCAAAGCCGCCGTCGGAGTCGAACAACCAGGAGCGAATCTTGCCGACCGACGGATCCCAGCCGATGCGCTGCGAGGACTTGCGCGGAGCGCCGTCCGCAGGGGTCATGATGAACTCTCCGAGCAGGAAGTTCTTGTCTTCCGACCAGCGATACGCAATGGCCACCTTGCCGTCCTCCCCTTCGTTGATCCAATCCCCAATCAGCCAGGCGAGCGGTTGCAGATTTTCGCGCGGGGTGGGGACGGGATCGTCCGAAAAATCACGGAACGAGGCCAACTGCCAGCCATTTTCGCCTTTTGCCCACACGGCGAGATAACGGAATTGAGATTTGACGGCGCCGTCGGCGGTCGTCATGGTGCGCGTGCCTTCATCGATCGCGACCGGTCCGACCAGACGTATCGACTCGACCTTAATCGCCAGCTTTGCGCCGGGAAAATTCTTGAAAAAGGCGACCAGCAGATCCTTGATCTCTTGCGGCCCTTGATAGACGGTTCCCTCTTCGTCAATCAACTCCCCTTTCGCCAAAAACATCGCGGAGATGTCGTCCGGCTTTCCAGCGTTGAAGGCAGCGACGACCTGCTCTTCGCTTTTTCGAATTGCGGCGATGGCCGCGTCGTCCGGATTGTCGGCCGCGCGAATCACGGCGCCCGCAGGCAAAATGCTCAGAGCCACAAGACTCAGTGCAAAAAGTCGTAGCAGCATCGGAATAGCCTCCATCAAGAGTTCCGTTGAAGAGTTCCGAGGTGAATGATCGACCGTTGATTCCGGGCGTCGATCTGCAATTTTGCTTGGGATTCGAATTGGCAACGCCCACGACGCGCCAACGGCCGATTGGACTTGGAATTGCGCCTATTAGATTGGCGCCCTAGCGCTACGTTGTCCAGGGCTTGCGCTAAAAATGCCCGAATCGCGCTATGTCCAGTTGGCTTCAGCGTCAAACAGAATCGACGCGCGACCCCGCGCCTGCAAGTAATGTTCCGCAGCGACGTCCTCTGGGTTGCCGCCCGATCGAAATTGCGACGAATCGGTCGCAAAACCCGACGTTAACCGTTCGAGAATGGCTGCAGGCGACCGGCCATCCAGGTGCGCATCATGGCGTCGGCGGTTGTGGAGATCATCGGCGCGTACGATACGAGATCCCCCATCGAGAGCGTGCCCCCTTGGGTGCCGCTGCTGAACGAACCGGAGCCCTGATCATAGCAGTTGATCCCCAAGCCGGTTTGGGTGGGAACGATGGTCGTCCAGCCGTTGGGCAGGTTATTGCCATTACCGCCATCGCCGACGTACACGGTTTGCGGTTGGCCATCGACATACATTCGCCAAGGCCCCGGCGTGGTTCCGGTCCCCATGGTGGTGTCCACGGCGGAGAATTCTCGCGAGTTGAATTGATCCGCCAGGGGATACGTGTCTCCGGCCAAAAGTGAGCTGCGGTTGAGAGTGGTCACGGCACTCCCTCCGGATAGCATCGTCCAATCGCCGCCGCTTAAGTTGGCGACGAAGCCCATCGGGATGTTCATCGTGGCGGCGCCATGGCTTACGCTGACGATAAAGGCAGTTTGCGCTATCCAGTTCGTGCCGTCCGAAATGCGAATCGACTTGCCGATATCTTTACTTGTGAATGCATAAGAAGCACTGGTGACCACGCAAGAGTTCGCTGTGCCGTTGCTGCTGACCAGGTCTGTGCCCCCCTGGTTCCCCTGAATACGGAGCCAATTTGCCGGGAGCGGGGCGCCCGATCCTGTTGGGGTTTCGTAGCCCGTTTCGAATAGCCGTTCGGTGGACTGCGATTGATCGAAGGCGGAGAAATCAAAATCCTCGGTGCCGGAAATCAAGTTCGAGCGCGCGCTGTTTTCGAAGATCGTGCCCGTCGTCACCCGCTCCCAATTCGCCGTGTCGGAATAGAGCCACTGCACGGCATTGAAAGTCACGCACGGCACGCCGGGGCCTGCGCCGTTCGGCTGATATTCCGGCTCCCGGATACGTTTGGCCTGGAAGGTATGCGTTGTGCCGACGCGCGTCGAGTCTCCCGCGATGAACGGCTCGGCGACACCGGATTTGTCGTCCCATTGCTCGACGTAGATCGTGCTCCCCAGCGTCGACCCGTCGGCCGAAGAGGGGGTGAGATTGTAATTGTGGCCCGAGAGGTCGTCACGGACGCCAGAGGTTTCGTTGAGGCGGTAGTAGGCAAACGGCGATTGGAGCCCGGCAGGCAGGTTGGCGAGCGTGCTCACCGTCAGGCCCTCGCCGCTGTTGTACAAATGATTCACGTCGTTTTGGCTGAAGACCGTGTTGTTCCAGAATCCGAGATCCGCAAAGCGGCTGGTCTGGAACTGGTTGAAAGCGTTCCCCACCATGAAGCTCGCTGACGAGCCCGACGAATTTTGCAAATCGGCCGGCAGAGTTCCATTGGAAGTCGGCGAGTAGTAGGCGAGTTGCGTCCCGTTGAGCCACACGTGCAGAATGTTCGCGTTGACTGATTGCGATCCGTCGTAGGCGAAGGCGATGTAATTCCACTGACCATTGAGGAAGCCGGCGGTGGAGAAATCGGCGTTCGCCACGCCGCCATTCGCATTGGTATAGGCGCCGAACTCGATCAGCGAGCCGTTCGTCCCCGCCAGGGTCAGCCACCAGGAGCCGTTCGAGCCGTCGGTCATGGTCTTGCTGATAATCGGCGACTTCTGGCTTCCTTGAGTGTCGCCCGGCTCAGCCATCATGTAGACCCAGCCGGCGAACGAAAACTTGGTGTGCGACGCGCCGTCGGAATTGTAGAAGTTGAACGGATACGAGCCGTTGGCGTCCTTGGTCCCGCCGCCAGGCGCCGAAAGGTACTGTTGCTGTGTGGCCGGCGCGGTTTGGTTGAGGGCCGCCACCGTCCGCAGGGTCATCCTGCTCGTGTCATAGGGATCGAGCCAAAGCTGCAAGTTGGGCGTTTGTTCCGGAGTGAACGGAACGATGGAGAACGCACTGGTGCTGAGCGCCGTGGTCTGCCCGCCGAGATCGGACACTTGCACGCCAAACGTTTGGTTCGTCAGCGTTTGAAAGGTGTTGTAGCTGTAAGACAATTGCACGTCGAAACCGCCGCCGGGACTGGCCACGATCTGCCCGTTGGGACTGGCCTGACCGTTAAGAGTTCCCGTATGACCATCGTCCAGCCTCACCAGAGCCGTGAAGTCGCTAGCCGAAGCCGCCGGATTCGCGTCCGAGAAATGGAAAACGGTGACGTTCGTGAATGTCTGAAACGCGGTCGCCGCGGGAGGCGTCAGCGACACAGCCGTTAGCAGCGCGTCAGCCACGATGGCGGTGCTGTTGGAAATGGTCGTGGCGCCATTCACTTCGGAGTAGCTGACGCTGATCGTGTACGAGCCAAATCCGGAATAGGTGTGCGAACCGTTTACGGTGTAAACGCCGGCGCCGATCGGCGTCAACGTCGCGGCGCTGGTTGAGTTATCACCCCAATGGATCAGCGCCGACAAGTCCGATGGCTGCGAAGCAGATCCCGCGGCGTCGGTGAGCGTCGCCACTTGAACGTCCGTGAGCGCTGCTCCTTCCGTCGCCGACACATTCACGCCCACCGAAGTCAACGGCGCGTAGGCCACTGAGAGGGCGCCAGTGCTTTGCCCTGTGGTCTGACCGCCGCCATCAGTCACCACCACGCCAAACGTCTGGTTCGACAGGACTTGACTGTAAGTGTACGAAAGCCGCACGTCGAAACCGCCGCCAGGGCTCGCCACGATCTGTCCGTAGGGGCTCGCCGCGCTGGTCAGAGTTACCGTGTTACCGTCGCCTAGCGTCACCAGGGCTGTATAGTCGCCGGCCGAAGCCGCTGGGTTAGCGTCGGTGAAATGGAACACCGGAACCATGGTGAATGCCCGGCCTTCGATCGCGGCAGGCGGCGACAAGGCTCCGGCCGTCAGCGGCGCGTCGGCCACGCTGGCCGAACTGCTGGAACTGGTCGTGCTGCCGCCCACATCGGCGTAGCTGACACTGATCGGATAGAACCCATATCCGGCGTAAGTGTGCGAGCCCTTCACCGCGTAGACGCCGGCGCCGGTCGGCGTCCACGTCGCCGGGCTCGATGCGCCATCGCCCCAATGGATCGTCGCAGACAAGTCCGCAGGATGCGAATAGACGCCTGCGCCATCGGTCAGGGTCCCAACTTGAACGTTGGAGAACGCTTGTCCCTCAGTCGCCGACAGGTTCACGCCGGTCGCGGTCAATGGCGCGTCGGCCACCGAGAACGTGTTTGCGCTAAGCCCGGTGATCTGACCGCGGGCGCCGGTTACTTGCACGCCGAAAGTCTGGTTCGTGAATTCTTCGCCGTAGGTGTACGACAACTTCACGTCAAAGCCGCCGCCGGGGTTCGCCACAATCTGACCGTAAGGGCTGGCCGCGCTGGTCAGAGTGACCGTATTGCCGTCGCCCAATGTCACCAGGGCCGAATAGTCGCTGGCCGTGTCCGCCGGGTTAGCGTCTGCGAAATGAAACACGGGAACGTTCGTGACCGCCTGGCCCGCGATGGCAGATGGCGGCGAGAGCGTCCCAGCGGTCAACGCTGTTTTGGCGATCAGCGTGAGCTCGCTTGGGTCGACGTTATGGAGGACGTCGCTACTTGTCGCCAGGTACCAGTCGTTGGTGGTATTCGGCGTGGCGAAGATCTTTTGCGCAGCCGCGCTGCCAAAGACGGTAGCGCCTGGGATTAAATAACTGGAATTGTTGTGACCCTCCGTGCC
>DASXPZ010000268.1:0-7335 GCA_036493275.1 Pirellulales bacterium | reverse complement strand
TTTCAATTGCGCTTCGTACTGGCAACCGGCGGCCATCGACGCCGGAATGCTGTGGGCGGTAAAGACGATCGGCGCCTGCTCTCGACCGATGGCTGGCAACTCGTCAATCGCCGCCGCCACTCGTTCGGCCGAGGCCTCGATGAATAGCGGATGATTGAAGAAGACACGCAGCTTGTCGATCTGCGGCGCCGCCGGGCCGACTTCGCCTTGCGCCGCGGCGATATTCTCTCGATACTGTCGGCAGCCCGAGTAGGAGCTGAAAGCCGACGTGCAGAAGGCGAGCGCCCGCCGGACGCCGTCGGCGGCCATTTGGGCTATCGCGTCCCTCAGATAAGGCGCCCAATTCCGATTGCCAAAATAGATCGGCAACCGCGGCCCGTTTTCGACGAGCAGGCGTTCCAGCGCGGCAATCAAGGCGCGATTCTGAGCATTGATCGGGCTCGCCCCGCCGAAATGGTAGTAATGCTCCGCTACTTCCAGCAATCGCTCACGCGGCACATTCCGTCCGCGCGTCACGTTCTCTAAAAATGGCAGGACATCCTCGCGCCGCTCCGGCCCGCCGAAGGAAACTAGCAGCAGGGCATCGTACGGAAGCGAATCTGGTTTCGGCTGGTCGATCGGCGTCATGGGCTGGGCTGCTGGCCTGGCTGGAAAAAGAAGAATCGCGGCTGCGAACAGGCTTCGACAGTTAGGGGCCCATGTTCCGGGCCTCAGAGCTGAAGATATCTCCCCGCTGTCACGTTCCGCCCCGCTTTACGCTTTAGCAGGCAGACGGAAGTCCGAACGCTCGCTTGCATAGGAGGGCCGAATCATGTCGATTATCTGCGACGGAGGAGAAACTATCAACGAAGCGTCCCTGCATGTGCTGCGCCGCAGCGAGCTCTGCCGAGGTCTGACCGACTTGGAAATCGGCCAGATTGCAGAAGCGGTGCGCCATGTGATCGCGCCGGCCGGCGAAATCATCTGCCAACAAGGGGACGCCGGCGGCTCGATGTACATCCTGGTCGCCGGGCGGGCCAAAGTCATCGTCGAGCGAGATGGCGAGGAATTCCGGCTGCTCGATTATCTGGGGCGCGGCGCCCACTTTGGCGAGATGGCCGTGCTGACCGATGGCCTGCGGACCGCCACCGTTTCGGCGGTCGTCGACTCGGAATTGCTGGAGCTCGACCGCGAGCAGTTCGATCGCCTGCTGGGGGCCGTGCCTGGCTTTGCCGCCAATCTCAGCCGTTCGCTCGGCACACGGCTTCGCTGGGAGACCAGCCGTCGCCAGCGCCGGCACGAGCCGACCGTGATCGGCCTCGTCAATTCAACGCTCCGCACGCAGGGGCTGATCCGACCCTTGGCCGAAGCCTTGATTGCCAGCGGCGACTCGGTCGAAGTCCTCACCGACCGCCCACAGGCCTGGCCAACCGCTGGCGAATATCACGTTGAGCGCTTGCCGGCCACGCAGCGCGGAGAAGAAAAAGTCCGCGCCCTGCACGAACAATTGGGGGGCATGATCGAATGCCACGACCGAGTGCTGGTCGACGTCACGCAGTCCGGCTTGGAAAGCGAACTACCGAAATTGCTCTCCCCGTGCGAAGAAATCTGGTGGCTGATCGAACCTCGTTTTCAAGCCACGAGCCTGAATAACCTGCGAAAGCTCTTGGACGCCGAGCCACGCATGGCGGCGCGGATCCGATTGGTGTGGATCCTGGCCGAAGGGGAGCAATTATCAGCTAGCCTGCCACCGGGTTTCGAAGCGCTGGCCAGCGACTTCAAAGTCGTGCTGGGGGACGGCAATTCGGCGCCGAGCCGGCATCAACGGCTGGGTATCGAGCGATTGGCCCGGCGACTACGCGGCGCCCGAATCGGACTGGCGCTCGGTGGCGGCGGCGCTCGCGGCATGGCGCACTTGGGCGTGCTGCGCGGTCTGGAGCGCGCCGGCATCAGCTTCGACCTGATGGCCGGGACCAGTTCGGGCGCGCTGGTCGGACTCTCTTACGCTGGCGGCTGGTCGCCACAAGAAGCGATCGACTCTTTCACCGACGCGCTGACTCCGCCGGCGCTGGTTCGGGCAATGCCCGGCGGAAATCGACTCTACATGTGGACGATGTTTCGGATGGGAGCCTGGGACCGCAAACTACGCAAGTTCCTGGGTGACGCGCGGCTCGAGCATTTGCAGATTCCGCTCAGCACGGTCGCGGTCGACTTGATCACCGGTCGCCAGGTGATTCGCGACCGGGGCGACGCCATCCACGCCGTGCTGGAAAGCATCAACGTGCCGGGCGTGTCGCGACCGATTCTCCGCGACGGCATGGCGCTGGTCGACGGCGGAGTGCTGAACAACCTGCCGGCCGACGTGCTGGTCGATCGCGGGGCGTCGTTTGTCGTGGGGATCGACGTCGCGACGCGAATGCCGATGAAATTCGGCGGCAACCAGCCCGGCACGCCGATGGAGCAAATGCGTCGCGGCGGGGCATTGGAAACGTTATTTCGCGTGAATGAAGTCCAGGCGTACGGCGTCACGGCCATGCGGCATTCGGCCGTGGATCTGATGATCACGCCCGACACCAGCGCGTTCGAATTCGCCGATTTCTGCCGCGCTCGCGAACTGGCCGACGCCGGAGAAGCCGCGGCCGAAGCGGCCATCCCGGAATTGAAGCGAATGTTGAGCGAACTGAACCGACGCCCGGCGTGAGGCTTTCGCAGGAAGCGTAGAGAACGCCGAATCTAACGGCAGCGCGCGGCTCGACAGGAGTCTCGCCCTCCCGGGGCGCGAAGCGATCTAGCAGGGCGCGAAACTCTCTCCATCGCACAGCCCAAGTAGCCGACTCATCCGACACACAAAAGCAGTGACCCCGACGGGATTCGAACCCGTGTTGCAGGCGTGAAAGGCCTGTGTCCTAGGCCGGCTAGACGACGGGGCCAGTGGCCGGATGGCGCGCGAACTCGCTGTATAATACCCGCTAGGGCGACCCGTCAAGTAGTGATCGCGAATGTTCGACCGTTACAGCCCAACAAATCGCGGGGCGGAGTCGATGACGCGCAACCGCGGTTACGGCCCAATGAATGGTTGAGCGTCGACAGACAATCACGAGATATGCACGCGAGCGAATGGGTTCGCCGCGGCAATCTATCCGCGTCTCGCGCAGCGGGGCGCCGGCGATATCTACGCAGGGGCGTAACAACGGAAATCAGAAGACGTGATCGGCGGGCGGGTCGAACAAGAGCAACTATCAGAGTCGATTAAGCTTCGGGGGCAGGACCAGTGCCTGCGACGTCGGGCTTACTGACCGGCTTGTCATTATTCACCGCGTCGTTACGATGAATCGCCTGATAGACCTCACTCCGATGGACCGGCACTTCCTTAGGCGCTTCGACGCCTAGCCGAACCTTGTCCCCCCGGATTTCCACGACGACGATCGTAATGTCATCATTGATGACAATGCTCTCGTTCTTCTTTCGCGATAAAACCAGCATTGGACGTTCCTTCGCTTGTCTGGGGGCTTCCCTGGGGGGAGGCGACTTCCTTGTGTTGCATCAGCGGTCAAACCCGCGAGTCTGACCTCGGAAAGCGACAAATAGAGTCAACTTCCGTACATCACCCAGGTGATATACCTCACTTCACTCTACGTGCTAGCCCGGCGGAGTCAAGCAATCGAAATGGCCGCCCTTCCGATTTCTTGAGGCTTTTCTGGCTTTTTGGCACAAGATTCGTTGGTAGCCGCCCAGAATGAGCTGCGTTCGGGGGGGTCTCAGTGAGATTGTCTCGTCGAAAACCATTACGAAATAGTCCTTTAGGACGAACAGTTGTCCGGAGCAGCGCTTTCGGCGAGGCGAGCAGATTAAACCCCTCGGCCCAATCGGTGCGCAACGATTGCGCGCCCTGCAGGCGGTCTTGCGCGCTGTCCCATCACTGGCGGACAATCGCCAAAAAGGGACTTCGTGAACCGCAAAAGGGCAGGCCTATCATCGAGCGATTCAGCCCCCTGTGGCGGCTTCTGGCCATGGCGCCGAAGCCGAGAGCCGTGACGCTGCCAGCCGGGCGTGGCGGCTTCGACCTAACATTGCTCTGACCAACACCTCGATTTCGATCAAGTGTTCCGATCGGTAGCGACATCGCGAGCCGAACGTTCGTCCCTCGATTCAAGCGCTCTTCGCGGCCGCGGAGTGGAGCTTTCACGCGGCGGCGTTGAATGGTGATTTTTGCGATTTACCCGTGGCGAAATCGGCTTCTGATCCGCCTCCGCAGGACCACGCTGGATGATTGTCGCTTGCGAGCAAGACGCCGCTGCCTATAATTCCATCAGGCGTGGGCGCAATCGAGTCAGGCAAGAACTACTTGCAGGTTTCGGCAGCACTCTTCCCACATCCGAGTGATCGCCGCCCGTCGAAACGTGGCGGCGCCGGGGCGTCTCACGACGAGATTGAAAGGCTTGGCATGGGCCAGTGGCTGCGGAATATTTGGGACGCGGTGTTCACGGTCGCTCACGGAATGTGGGTGACGATGCGCTACTGGGCAGCTACGTATGATCCTAAGCGCAAGACGTTTACAGAAAAGTTCGAGTATCCCGAGCTTCCGGTTCCGGTTGCTCCGCGATATCGGGGCTTTCATCGCTATGACCTGACGACGTGCATTGCTTGCGATCAGTGCGCGAAGGCCTGCCCGGTCGACTGCATTTACATCGGTAAAGAGCGTGTGACGAACGGCAAGGGGTTCAAGGTCACCGGCTTCACGATTGATTACACGAAGTGCATGTTTTGCGCGTTATGTGTCGATCCTTGCCCAGTCGATTGCATTTTCATGGGCGCCACGCACGATCTGAGCTGCTACAGCCGCGACGGATGCATTGTCGATTTTTCGCGCCTGCCGGTCGAGGCGGCCTGGGGACGGGCGACGCTCAATCCGTCGGTCGTGTCGGTCTCCAAGGTCATCGCGGAACCGGTGCATGGCGGCCCCAATCAGTAAGGGAACAGAAATGCCGGACGATCCGTTCGAGGGGCGCAAACTGTTCACCGTAGAATCGGCCAACGCCGCGCTGCCGCTGGTGCGCGCGATTGTGAACGATTTGGCGGAGCTCTCCCGAGAAGTTGTCGAACGACGCGATCGGCTCTCGCTGCTCCTGGCCGGGCGCGAACGGGGCAATCAGGACGCCTACGGCCAAGAGCTTGCGCAGATCGAAGAAGAATTGGAAAAAGACAGCCAGCGATTGCAAGAGTACGTCGAGGAGTTGCGGGCACTGGGGGTGGAACCGAAGAACGGGCCAGAAGGCCTGGTCGATTTTCCGGCCATGATGGAGGGGCGGCCCGTCTATTTATGCTGGAAGCTGGGGGAGCCCGAGGTCTTGCACTGGCACGATCTCGACGCGGGTTTTCGCGGTCGCCAGCCACTGACTGCCAGCGCCGGCGAGAGACGACACGGCTTTTGAGCCGTGCGATCCGAAGACCCCGAAGCGCTGCGGAGGGTGTCCCCTGCCGGCGGTTGGATGGCTGAGCGGGCGAGCCAATCTTCGGCCGTTATGCGCTTCCACGCTTTCCGCATGCGCGTTCTGGGCCGATTGTAGGGTTCCGATGACCTGACTCTCGGCGAGCGACTCCGATTGCAACTTGTTTGCGGAGTCCGTGCGACAAAAAAACTGCGTCAGGCCGTTACCATTCTGAACCAAATCTGTTTCAATCTTGTAGTACATCCTTATTGCGGAGACAGTGGCGAGCGGCCGGCGCGGGCATCCCGCTGCCGCAGGGCGTTTCGCCCACGCTGTGCTTCCGCATCGCGACCCGCGCACCGGGGTTAGTCAACTGATCGAGATCAAGGACAAATCCACCGGCGCCGTCCTGCACCAGGTAGACGCGAAGCGGCTCGACAAGGCCAATCTTGCCGGGCTGATGTTGCGCGGCGCGGACCTCTCGTCCAAAAGTCTCTCCTTCGCCAATCTCCGCACGGCCGATCTGGTCCAGGCCGATTTCTCGTTCGCCAATCTCTCCTCCGCGGACCTGACAGACGCCATCCTGTGGCGAGCGACCATGAATTGCACGATGTTGATCTCGGCCCTCTTGGGCAACTGCGACCTTCGCGAAGCAGTGCTGAGAAACGCCAGCCTCTATCAGGCCGATCTACGAGGCGCCACGCTCGAAGGGGCCATTCTGCTGGGGACCGATCTGACGGGGGTTGACCTCTCCGAGACGGCTTTGGCGGGCGCCGTCTACAATCGGCATACTCGCTGGCCCACGGGATTCGACCCCGAAGCCGAAGGCGCTGTGCTGCAAGAATAGCCGCGACCTGCCGGCAACCTTTCTTTTCTGTAGCATTTTGTGTAGCCGGCTTTTTGCGAGCGCTTTGGAGGCATCAAAGGCTTTCGGAACGCCTGCGGGGAAATCTCCCCTCCCTCTAGTCGATTGGCGGCGATTGATTTAGAATCCTCGGTTTACAGGCGCTGCCCCTAGAACGCTCGCAAGGCGCCCTCGAAATCGTCGGCCACGCCGACGTGGACCCTGACGCGGATTCTTAAGAAATGTCTCCCACATCGATCGCCGGATATCTGGCTCTCTTTTTTGGGTTCGGCGCATTTTTCTTGTTCATTCACCTGGTGTTGGGCAAGTTTCTGCGGCCCAAGTCGCCGAATGTCGAGAAGCTGCAAATCTACGAGTGCGGCGAGCCGGCCATCGGCTCGAGTTTCGTCCAGTTCGACTTGCGATTTTATGTCGTCGCGCTGCTGTTCATTATTTTCGACGTCGAAGTCGCATTCTTCTTTCCCTGGGCTGTGGTCTTCGGAAAGTCGACGCAATTAATGGACCCCGCCGTCACCGGGCCCGCGGCGGTTCAGGCGATGCAAAAAGAAGGCGCCCTCTCGCCGCCGGTGCTGGCGGTTTACGATCAGTTGGGCGTGCCAGCCTCGGC
Source organism: Pirellulales bacterium (assembly GCA_036493275.1). Taxonomy (GTDB): domain Bacteria; phylum Planctomycetota; class Planctomycetia; order Pirellulales; family JACPPG01; genus JACPPG01. The sequence goes on along the minus strand of DASXPZ010000268.1, from coordinate 455 downwards.
GCTTCCCGACGCCGCGCACGCGGGCCAGATCGCCCAGACGGCCAACACGCTGGCTCTGCTTTCGATCTTCGACATCCTGGTCTTTTTCGCCGTGTTGATGGTCGGTTTTGCTTATGTCTGGCGGCGCGGCGATCTCGATTGGGTGCGGGCGCTCACGCTCGAAAGGCCGCAGCAGCTCGGTCCGGGGCGCGTGGTGATCGAAGAAGACGAACCGATGCTCGTCGGCTGAGAACGTATCGAGCTTCCGCCGGACAACTTTCCTCCTACGTCCTTTCCACCGAACGGTCGAACTAGCGATGAGCGGCCCAACCTTTCTCGATTCGCTGAAGAAGCGATTTCCGAATTTGATCACCGGCTCCAATGTCGAGGCGATCGATCCCTGGATCGAGGTCGCGCCGGAAGGTCTGGTCGAGGTCTGCAAGTTCCTGCGAGACGAACCCGACCTGCGGTTCAAC
>DASXPZ010000267.1:0-11173 GCA_036493275.1 Pirellulales bacterium | reverse complement strand
CGGCGCGGTGATGGCGCCGCTGGAATCGTACCTTTGCTCGAGAGGATTGAAGACGCTCGAATTGCGCGTGATGGAGCAATCGCGCACCGCGGCGCGGATCGCCGAATATCTACTCGGACGCCGCCGCGTTCGCCGCGTGCTTTATCCTGGGCTCGCTGCGCATCCGGGCCATGCGTTGGCGGCCCGCCAGATGGAAGGAGGCTTCGGCGCGATGCTCAGCTTCGAGGTCGATGGCGAAATGGAGCAAGCCCGCGCCGTGGTGGAGGGGACGAAATTGTTTCAGCTCGCGGTCAGCCTCGGCGCCGTCGAGTCGTTGATCTCGCAGCCGGCGGCGATGTCGCATTCGAGCTACGAAGCCGCCGCTCGCGCCGCCTGGGGAATCAGCGACGGTCTGATTCGCCTGAGCATCGGGCTCGAAGCGTTCGAAGACCTGCGCGACGATCTCTCGCAAGCAATCGATCGCGCTTTTGGCGATTAACATTTGGCGCGCGGCAGGCGCCGGCCAATGGCGAAGGTGGTGGGCCGCCAACCGTGCCTTCGCGCCTCTCAGCGACGGCAAAAGTCTTGACCCACGCGCCGAAAGAGGCGAAGGTGCTTGCGCACGCAAGAATTTAGATGTGCGCGCCGCTCCCGGAAGCCTGGTTTGATTGCATTACTTAAATGGGTCGACTACTGTAGATCTTGAATTGCGTCTCAACCAACCAGCAACCCGTCGCCGAAGCGATTCGAGGGCAGGATGAGCGATCGGTTTCGGATGATCTGCGACTGCGGGCAATCGCTCGTCGCCCGCAGCGAACACGTCGGCAAGCGGGCCAAATGTCCGGCCTGCGGCGCCGCAATGCTGATTACGCCACCCAAGAGCGCTGCCAATCCTCAGCCACGGGCCGAATCTTCGCCCAATCCAGCGAGCGCGAAGCCGCGTTCCGCGTCTTCGGCAGGAGCGCCCCGCCCGACGGCTACAAATCGTCCGCAGGCGGCCCCATCCAAACCTGCCCAGCCGCGCCCGGCCGGATCGGCTCCAGTTCAACCACCGCGCCCTCCGGCTCCACGGTCGTCGGCTGCGCCTCGGCTGGTGAGTGGGCCTTCGAGCGGTCAGCCAAACGGGCAGTCGAAAGTCAGTAGCGCACAGCCGCGGCGCGCCCCGGCGCCTCCGGCCGACTCGATCTGGGATGAAGCGGCGTATTCCGTCGACACGCCAGAAGCGGCGCCTTGTCCAAGTTGCGAGGCCCCTTGGCAGGCAGGCGCCATCCTCTGCGTTCACTGCGGCTACAACTCAAAAACGGGCCGGACGCTGATCGGGTCCACCCCGCGCGCTCCTTCACGTATGAACCCGTTTGCGCGCTTCAAAACATCCTCCTATTGGCTCTTGGCTCCGTTTGGAGTTTTGATTCTTATTGGGTTTTTCTATCCGTTGGTGTTGGTATTGGCGGCTGGTATAGCGATGTTCGCCCTATTGTTCGTGGCAGTCGGCTGGTTGGTCTGGTCTTTCATCCTGCACCTGAAATATCAACCGGGGCGCGCCTTCATACTGTTAGTGCAGCTTTGTCTGCCGTTCATGGGATACATGTGGTTTAGCGGCGATGCAACGCATGACCCCCGTTATGACGGCCCACGGGGCTTGTTTCGCTGGATAATCTGGAGTGGGTTGGCGACGTTAGTGCTCATCGCGTGCATGTTAGGCTCATTTGCTATCAATGAGTTTCCCAAGCCTCGCCGGCCGAAGGTCGGGGTCCAGCAGCCGAACCCTGATTTCGGTGTCCAACAGCAGAATCCTAATTTGGGAATGCCGCAGCCGAATCCCAATATCGGCATTCCGCGGCATGCGATCCCGAGACCGCCCATACGTCGTCCGGTCCCTTAGCAACCTGGAATGAATTCTGTTGCTGGATAGGGATGAAGACTCGTTGCTCCCGTGGTTTACTACGAGTGTGGTTAACCCAAAACCCTTTTAGGAGCAACGAGCCATGTCCAGTTTAGCACGTTTTGTCGGTCTGGATTACCCCCAGGATTCGGCCGCGGTGGCCAATCGCTGGGTGCGCTGGCTGTTCCACGAAATGCGGAAGCCGGAAGGCGGTCCCGCTTGAAAGACAACGAGACCAGAGGTCGCCGAGCGCAAAAACCTCGGCTCCGGCTCGACAAAAGGGGCTCGCGGGAGACCCATGCAAAGTTCAACGAATCATCGCAGTTCCGGAGGGAAGGCGAGCTCGATAGAAGCCTGGGCCACACGCCCGTGTAGTGCTCGTTGCTGGATAGGGCAGCCTTCCCCTTTTTCGAAACACCCACAGGGGCTAGGCCGCCGGCCGATGCTCGGATAGAGGAAGGGAAACTCCGATGAAACGCTTGACAAGCAACGAGTCTTCATAGAGGCCTCTTTGAGGCCGGAAGAAGCGAGTCCGCGGTCCCCGCAACAAAGGCTGTTCGCTCAACCTTCAGAACGAGCACATCGGCTCTCTGACGGGGCGCGTGAAATTCAATAGCAGATCCGCCTGGGCGACCAGATTGATGTGGAGCAAACTGCCGATGGCCGCGTAGCGGCGCATCAGAGTCACGGCCGGTCGCGCGTCGGCAATCTGCGTTCCGGACCCGAGCGATTCAGCCGCTAGGGAATCAACGGGCCTATGCGGTTCGATCTGCCAGTTACAGTTCAAATAGCCTCGCAGCGGCGCGCCGGCTTTGCCGAGCCAACTGCGGCGGGCCAATTGCAGTTCCATCGGGCGTGGCGGCGTGGGGCGAGGATTGACCGAAGCCGTGGCCTCGAAGGCGCCGACCATCGGCAGGCGTTCCCCCTCGGGCGTAACCAGGTGCTCGCACAAGTAGGCCAGCCCTCCCCCTTCGGCGTAAATGCGGCGCCCGGCGCAGAGATGCTCGCGCATCGAAAACAACATGCAATGATTGGCGGCCAAGCGCGCCGCGTAGCGCTCTGGATGGCCGCAGCCGAGGTAGACCAGGTCAACGTCGGGCGGCAGCGATTCGTCGCGCAGCGGCGAAAAATCAACGACCGTGGCGCCGTGCAATTCGAGCAGTTCGAGGGCGTCGGGAAAATAGCAACGGAAGGCTTCGTCGAACGCCACAGCCACTCGCGGCCCGCGACCTTCCAGAGACCGGCCTTCCTGATGGCGCTTCTCCAGGCCATATCCCAACTGCTCGTGATCGGGCGCGAACAAATAAGGCCGCACGACGGGAAAATCTCGTCGGGCAGCGAGCGCGCTGAGTTTATTCATCTGGCAATAGCGAGCGAGCGACGCGGCCAGCGTATCGCACAGTTCTTTTTCTGGGGCGCCGCCACGGGGCAAAGCCGCCAGGGCGCGTCGCGTGCGCGGTAGCGTCTCGAGCGCGCCCAGAACCGGTATCTTCCAAAGCGATTCGAGCGTGGTTTGCCAGCCCGCCGCGTGACGCGCGTCTTGCACGTTGTCGAGCAACAGGGCATCCGCGTTATGGGGACGATTCGGGAGCTTGCAGCCGTCGATTTGCGTAACGTCGACGACGACGACTCGCGGCAGGTCGAGGATATCGCACAATTCGGCCAGCGAGGCGCCGACTGCGTTTTGCGTGGCGCCCCCCGAGTCGAGCGAATCGCCAAAACAACCTTCGACCACGCTCAACCGATCGTGACCGGCGGAGTGCGTGAAGACTTCTCGGCAGACCTCGGGGGTCATCAGCCAGCTATCGAGATGCCGCGAGCTGACTCCGGTGGCGGCGGGACCGCCGTCCAAGCGAGGAAACGTGGCCTGGGAATAAAAATGTTGGACGCGGTTCCCACGGCTGGACAGTAAGGACATCAATGCCCAACAGAGAGGCTGCGAATCGACGTCCTTGTCGATCGATCCGACGGCGAGCCGCGGCAAACGCAACATACGGTAATGGCCCCCCGGCCGCTGCGGTGAGAGAATCTGCTACGGAAATGACCCGGCGGACAGGGTAAAAATCGCCGGGCCCCAGGATTATCCGCGGTCCCCCCACAGACCACGCCACGCCAGTCCATTGTTAGGCTGCGAAGGGACCGAGTCAAGAAAATGAAGGTCCGAAAAAGAGCAGGCAGGGCAGACACGACCGAAGTCGAGCAGCAGCAAAGCAATAAGTAGAAAGCCGGACAGAACGCGCAACTCCTAAAAGTGGATCGGCGATGGCGCGAAAAGCCAGCTACAGAAAAAACAGGCCGTGGCGCCAGGGGCGCGCCACGGCCTGTCGGAGCGGTCTTATCGAATTTGCAGGGCAGAGCGAACGCTCTTTCGCGCTGAGACGGTCGCCCCCGCCCGGCGGCGCTCTCCTGTCGCCAGGACGCCTGCCGGTCGGAGCGACCCCCCAACACTATTTCTTCAGCACGACGAAGCGGTTCCCCTCGGCGGCTCGCACGAGCAGCATGACTCCGCGCTCGGGCTTGGCCTCCTTCATCGCCTGCTGGAACTCTTCCAAGTTGGTCACTTCCTTCGAACCGACCTTCTTGACGAGCATCCCTTCGTTCAAGCCCTTCTCGGCCGCCAGGCCATCGCCGTCGACGTGCGTGATCACGACGCCGCGATGATCCTTGAAGCCCAATTGCTCGGCCATGTCACGAGTCATGTCGCTGACTTCGAATCCGAAGTCCTTGCTGACATAGCTCGGCGTCGAATTCTTGTCGTCCTTACCGCGGCGGACCGTGCGTACTTCGTCCGCAGGTTCGTCGTCGAGTTGCTTGACGCCGATCGTGAGGGTCAAAGGCGATCCATCGCGGATGACCTTGACCTGTTCCTTCTTGTCGATCGGGGTGCGTTCGACATAAGTCTGCAGTTCGCCCGGTCGGCTGACGTGATGTCCGGCAAAGTCGGTGATCACGTCCCCTTCTTTCAGGCCGGCTTCGGCGGCTGGCGAACCGGGGATGACCTCACGAACCAGCACGCCATCCTTGTGATGAACGCCCAATTGCTTGGCAAGATCGCCGCTGACGTCGCCGACTTGCACGCCCATGTAGGCCCGCTTGACGGAGCCGGTCTTGGTCAACTGGTTGACAACCCACTTGGCGTGATTGATCGGGATGGCAAAGCCGACGCCTTGCGATCCGCCGCTGTTGGTGGCGATGGCGGTATTGATGCCAACCACCTCACCGTCGAGCGTCAATAGCGGTCCGCCCGAGTTGCCCGGATTGATGGCGGCGTCGGTTTGCAGGTACTGAGTCCGCTGTCCGCCGGTGAGCGAACGTCCCTTGCCGCTGATGATGCCGGCGCTGACGGTCAGCTCTTGATTGAACGGATTGCCGACGGCGATCACCCAATCGCCGATTTCGAGTTGATCCGAATCCCCCAGCGTGGCGACGGGGAGCTTGTCGGCGCCCTTGATGTGCACGATCGCCAGATCGGACTGCTTGTCGGTCTTGATGTCGTAGCCTTCGAACTCGCGGCCATCGGCCAGGCGAACCGTAACTTCGGTGGCGCCTTCGACGACGTGATTGTTCGTCAGAATGACTCCGGCGCGGTCAATGATCACGCCGGCGCCCATCCCCATGCGCACGCCGCCGGACCCGCCCGATCCAAAACCGCGCGGGACTTGGTCTTTGAAGTAATCCTCGAACGGCGTCCCCTTGAAGGGATTTTCGCCCTGCGGGATTTTGAGATTGCCGCTGACCTGTTGGGCCTTGGTCTGCGACGTTATCGTCACGACGCTCGGCATCGACGCCTCAGCCGCGGCGCGGAACGCGCGCGACAACGATTTGGCGTAGTTTTGAGCATCCTTGTTTTGCGCAGTGGCCGGAACGGGCGCGTCTTCCGCGGCGCTATGGCCGAGCCAGGCTGTCGAGCCTAAGCCAATGACGCCCGCGGCGACAAGCGCCAGCCAGAGGCGAGATTGCCAACGATGGGTATTAACATTCATGCGAAGCTCCTCCCTAAAATTGCGTAGAATTGCGCGGATGAGATAAGTGCGGCGGGGCGGGTGGATCCAGGGCAAGTAATTGGCGGCAGGGTCCACTACTACTTATTCGCGTACGCTTGATTGGCCCGCGCGGTTCACGCATAGATAGTCTGGTAGCCCCAAAATAATCGGAGCGGTTTTTACAATTCGCCCAATTTGCCGTGCTGCCTGAGACATGGCGCCACGCCAGCAGTCCTGTCAAGATTGTTGAAAAAACACTTCGCGGCCTTCATTGAGATCGGAAAATGGCGGCTCTTAGATTGACAAAAACCCTTCCCCCAGATAGGGTTATAGCAGTGGGCGTTGCGAAAAAACCTTCCCCGGGGCTGACATGCTTTTCCCGCATGAGCGACATCGTCGAAGTTGATCGTGAGCAAATCGCTAGCATGCTCGAAGCGTGCCAGGAACGGATCAATTACCGTTTTCGCGATATTTCAATGCTTCAGGCGGCGCTGACGCACGCCTCGGGCGCGCCGCACCGTTTAGGCTCGAATGAGCGTCTGGAGTTCCTCGGCGACGCCATCTTGGGCTCGGTCGTTTGCGAGACGATCTTCCACGCCTTTCCCGCGCTGCTGGAAGGGGAACTTACTAAAATCAAGTCGGTGGTCGTCAGTCGGCAGACCTGCGCGAAAGTCAGCGACTCGCTGGGGCTCGAAGAATTTCTGATCCTCGGCAAAGGGATGACCAGCCATCCGTCGGTGCCGGCTTCCCTCTTGTCCGACGTCTTCGAGTCGCTGATCGCCGCCATTTATCTTGACGGAGGAGACGCCGAAGCGCGGGCTTTCATCGAGCGACATCTGGCGCCCGAGATCGAGTTGGCCGCCTCGGGCGAGCATGGCGGAAACTACAAGTCGCAATTGCAGCAAATCGCGCAGCGCGAACTGGCCAACACCCCCACATACCAACTGCTGGACGAAAAAGGTCCCGATCACAGCAAGTGCTTCAAGATCGCGGCGCAAATCGGACGAGATCGCTATCCGCCAGCCTGGGGGCGCAATAAAAAAGAGGCCGAGCAGCGCGCCGCCCGCAACGCGCTGAGCCAGATGCAAGGGGAAGAGATTCCCTTCCCCTCGGATTGAAAGCCCGCGCGCCGCTTTCTTCGTACGTTCCTTTAGCGCCGAGTTTCCTCCTTTCGGCCCAGCACCATAGGCAGCCCATGACTGTTCGCGCCGTGGCCTTACTCTCGGGCGGTTTGGACAGCATGCTGGCGATTCGCGTCTTGCAATTGCAAGGAATCGAAGTCGAAGCGCTCAATTTTCAAACCAAGTTCGCCTGTTGCCAGTCGCAGGCAGCGCAGGCCGCGGATGAACTGGGCGTGCGGCTCTCCGTCCTGGCCGAACGCGACGATTACCTCGAAGTGATTCGCAATCCGCAGCATGGCTACGGGCGGGGCGCAAATCCTTGCGTCGATTGCCGGATCTTCATGTTCCGCCTGGCGGCCCAGCGAATGCGCGACATCGGCGCATTGTTTGTCGCCAGCGGTGAAATCGTTGGGCAGCGGCCGATGAGCCAGAAAAAGCGCGATTTGGCAGTGATCTCGCATCGCGCCGGTCTGATGGATCACTTGTTGAGGCCCCTCTCGGCAAAACTACTGCCGCCGACTTTGCCCGAGCGCGAAGGGCTGGTCAAGCGCGAGCGGCTGTTTGGATTTTCTGGCCGCGGCCGCAAAGAGCTGATTGCTCTGGCCAAACAATTTGGCTTCACGCGGATACCGCAACCATCGACCGGTTGCGCATTGACCGAACCGCAGTTCGGCGCCAAGGTGCATGACCTGCTGGGGCACGACCCAGCCGCGCTGGCGTGGGATTTCGACCTGTTGAAGATCGGTCGACACATTCGCTTGGACGCCACGACGAAAGTCATCGTCGGCCGCAGGGAGGAGGAGAACGAGAAACTGGTCCGGCTGTTCGAACAGCGCCCGAGCGAGCGCACCATGCTCATCTCGCCTGAGAATTTCATCGGTCCGACGGCGCTCGTTGTTTCGACCGAGACGGAGCCTGTCGACGATGCGCTGCGCTTCGCCGGAGGCTTGATCCTGCGCTACGCGGGGGGCGAAAAAATGTCTCCCACGGCCGTCGTGCGGCGCGGCGAAACGCGCACAATCGAGCGATTGCATCCGGCCGCCACGGAAACAGCGACGATCTAGTCGGCGGCAAGCTCGCCTCCCTGAGCCGCACGGCGTGAGCCGCGGGTGAATGGGCTGCGCGCCATGAATTTGACAAATTCGCGCTAGCGCAATAGAAACGCCCGGCCGAATGGCCGGGCGTCCCTTTCTCGTTGTTGCTTGTGCCGCGAAGGTTCGCGTAAGCGTTGGTCCAAACGGGCCAAGCCTGAGCGGCATGGCGCCAGACCAGTTGGCAGCCGGCCGATCGGCTCAAGGCCAATCGACCCATCCGACCGAACCGCGGGCGTAAAGCCCGACGATCGATGCAGACGATCCGGTCCATTGGCTTTGAGGCCAAGGGACCCAATAGAAACCGCCAACCGCTACGTTACTTCTTCTTGGCGGCCTTCTTCTTGGCCGCCTTCTTGGCGGTCTTCTTCTTGGCTGCCTTCTTTTTGGCCACCAGGAGTCCTCCTCAAGGAGTGAGTCGGCGAATCGCTCGCAGCGGGGGCCGGGCTGGGTCGGCTTCCGACGAGTTGTTCGCCTCGGGACAGAAAAAAATCTTGCAGAGCGCGGTCGTTCGATTCTGAGAGTTGCATTTCGCAACACTCGTTCTCGCTCGCGGCCGCTCTCCTCTTTGACTTGTGGACGTTGCGCCTTGTGGTCTTGTTTCTTTTTCAAGCAGCAGTGTGCTCTCGCGACTACATGCTCTTGGGCTCATCCTACGCACTTGCTAGCAAGCATGCAAGAGATATTTTGCATTCGCGCGCTCGCGCGGCGCATTTTTTTGCGCGAGCATGTGCGCCGGACTCCGCGCGCTTGCGCAACAATTCATCCAAAGTTCGATCGCGCGTTGCGCTCGAATGCAATCGAAACACATTGAAAACGCGCGCGTTGTTCCCATTCGGGACTTGTCGAAGCCAGACAAGGATCGCAAAAACTTCGGTGATCGTCCCGACGAGCAGTAAGCTCCAGGCTCGGAATCGCAAACCGATCTCGAGGCTGGGCTCGGGTCTGAAAAACTACGCATTCCTCGGGAAAAAACGCAATCTGAGCCCGCCCCAAGAGCCAGACTGGAGGCGCTATCGTCCTGACGATACGGCCCAGCGGAACGGGATCGTGGCAGAGGACTGGCGAAGCCTTTGTCCGTCATAGTTGGGCGGGTAATACCATAGCCGCCAATCGTGATCGATCCAGCCGAAGTTCGCCTCAATCCATGTTTGACGTTCGCGGACAAATTTCAACTCCCATCCAAGCAATGCTGCAAACAGCATCACCACGACGAACATTGTCCTCAGCCCAAACTGAAACCAGCGGCGGCGGGCTAGAGAGAGTCCGTTCATGCGTGTGGAGATACGCTCGCAGGATGTCGCTAAACGCAAATCCCTACGCAATCGTTTCCTTCCCGCCCCCGATTCGCTCGCAAGGTCTCAAGTCATTATCAGCGTCGGGGCCGAGCTACTAATGGTGTAGATACTTTCCAAACGCAGCGGATTTGGGCAACTTTTTATCGAGGACGTTCAGAAACTTTCGGAAATCGGGTCCAACCTCCGAAAAGACTGTGCCGTGGATGTCCGCCGTCAATTTTGGTCCGCCGGCGACCGAAAGCGAGAGAGAGATTTGACACCCAACCTGGCCGCCACCTGCGTTGAGAGAGCATCGCCGGAGCGCGGCGCCGGCGGCGCGAAACACGGCTTGAGCTTGTTCTTGGGTGAGCCGATCGTCAAACACGGTCGTACTGTTGTTATCACCGCTGCCGGCTGCGACTTTGCCTTTGCCGGTTTGATCGAGGTCTAAGTTGTAGTAGCCCGCTCGGCGGCTCCCATCGCGGCAAGAGCAATCGAAATGGACAGACCATTTAGTTGGCAGGCGCTCTGTGGAATTCTCAGCTTCGGCCTGGCGCATAGCGGCCGCGGGCGGCTTGACCGTCGCAGGCGCGTCTCGCTCGCCGACATTTACAGCCGAATCTTTGGTGGCGGCAGGCGCAGCTTCGCTCCATCGCGGATTCGTGAACGTGCCGTCGTCAATGGGAGTTCTCGCATTCGCGGGCAGGATTTCGTCGAGCAGCTTCAACAAACCGGCCATGCCGGGCGCCGCGTCGTTCATCCGTTTCAGTCTTGGCGCTTTTGCGGAGAGACTCGAACCAGGCGCGGTGAATGAGAGCTCAACGTAGTTTCCGCCATGGGCCGCGCCTCCGATGAAGTCAAAGCTATTTAAGGCCTTAAGCGCTGCGCGAAAAACGGACGCTCGTTGTTCAGGCGAAATGCGGCCGACGAGTAGAGGCTTGCTCTTGAGCCAGTCCGGCCCGGCCAAGACAATAACGTTTCCCGCGGGACCGAGAGTTAGCGAATAGAAGCCAGTCTGTTCGTCATCCTTCTGCGCCGCGCAAGCAATATACAGAGTGCAATTGGAAGGGATCCGCGCCTCGGGCGCGGCGTCGCTCACTTCGCCCGTGTTTCGCCGCTGCTTTGGGTCTGCAGGCGCCAGATGTTTTTTCCGACGGTGCGCCATCGATCGGAAACGTGAAAACGAACGCAACGATCACGCCAGCGAAAAGAACGCGGTAAGCGGGCAACCGTGCGCGCGGCGCTTTGCGAACCGCGTAGACTCTAATTCGACGCATGCGACACTTCTCCTCTTGCGAGCGGTCGGCTTTGCGAAGCTGCAGGACGCTCCTCAGCCAGCGGCTGCAGGGAGGGCGCCGTGATCACGCCTCAATTGTAGTTGTGACGTTCCGATCTACGCAACGAATGCCGGCTGCGGGTGGTGCCCCGCCAACGAGTTGTTTGAGACAGTTCTGGCGCCGGTTATCATTGGAGCATGACCGAAAAGTCCCGCCGCCGCTGGTTTCAGTTTGGACTGCGAACGATGTTCGTGGTGGTGACGGTCTGCGCCGCGTTCCTGGGATGGCTGACTTGGGAGTGGCGATATGTTCATGCTCGAAAGGCATGCATGCATAAATTATTGGAAGGGATACATGAGAGGGGCATGCGCATAGGCATCATGCGGGACGAAGATATAAAAATGAACAAAGGGGTTCCGTTTTGGAGACGATGGCTTGGCGATCAAGCTGTTCCTATGCTCGTCTACTTTCCGTCTTCCATTCCAGAGAGCGAGGTGGAGGAAATTGAATCGCTCCTCCCCGAGGTTAGCGTAATTTGGAAAGGTGAACTCCGCTAATTGCAC
>DASXPZ010000266.1:0-3139 GCA_036493275.1 Pirellulales bacterium | reverse complement strand
TTTCAGATGGCTGCTGAGTTGGATCTGGAACCGAACTTTCTATGCCCTGAGCGGGATCATTCGCATCCGACGCGCTCGATTGCATGACTAGACTCCGGCTGTCTCATTGAAACCCTCAACTCATCGGGCTGAATTGTCGCAAGCGATTAGGGCCTACGCAAATCGATTCTCACGCCTGCTCACTCCCCCGGATGCTCCTGCCGATACCCCCGCAGCCAGGCTTCGATTGGCGCCGTGGCTTCCGGCGTGCCGAGCGCGCGGGCCATTGCGACCGCTTTCTCCGCCGCCGTGATTGCCTCCTTCGGGCGATCCGTTTTCGCAAAGGAGATCGCCAGATTGGACTGGGCGCTAACATAGTTCGGGTTGAGCCGCAGCGCTTCTTCAAATCGGGCGATCGCTTCCTGCGGACGGTCGACGTTAAGTAGCGCCGCGCCGAGATTGTCGCGCGTCTCGGCGTCGTTGGGAAGCAGTCGGACTGCCCGCTCCAAAGGTTCAATCGCCTCCGGCGCTCGGTTGCTGTTGATCAGCGCGATGCCCAGCACGCGGTCGACGCCGGGGGCGTCGGGCTCGAGGCGGAGCGCTTCTTGCAGGTGCTCGATCGCCTCTTGCGGCCGACCGGCGGATAAGAGCGCCGACCCGAGTTGCTTGTGGATGCCAAGCGCCGCAGAGTCGGCTTGCACTTCGCCGGCGTGCCGCAATGTCTTGATCGCCTCATCGTAGCGGCCTGCGCCGACCAACGACGCGCCCAGGGTCACCAGCACCAGGGCATTGTCGGGCTGATGGATCGCGGCGTCTTGCCATAACGTCAAAAGATCTCGATAGGCGCCCAGGCGGCGGATGCTCACCAGGCCGAACACGCCCGCGATCAGCAGGGAGGAGACGACTGTTACGATGGTCGGCGACCAGGCGCCAGGTGGGCGATCGGCGGTTGATGGAGTAGCGGAAGATCGCTCGGCGGAAGACCGCTGCTCCTCGGCCATGAGTTGGCGATTGACAAGATCCAGCAGCGCATAACCGCCGACGACCGCGAGCGCCGCGAGCGCCGCCAGCGGCAGATACATCCGCCGCTCGGCCACGATCTCGTTATTGAGCGGCACGACCAGAGTGGGTGAGAGAATCGCAAACACCCACGCGCCCACGAACCCGGCGGCGTTCCTTCCCGCAAACAATATCAGCGAGCCGATCATGAGTAGTCCCACCGCTAACACCCAAGGCCAGGCTGCGCCCAGCGAGCGGTAATACGGCAGGTCGTAGTGAATCACCAGCGGCCAAGGCCAGACGACCAATTTCAGATAAATCATCAACGCCTTGGTCTGCGTCAGCCACCAGGCGTAAGCAGAGAGGCCGACGCCGAAGCCGGTCGATCCGGAGCGCGGCGCGTTGATATTGAGCGCCAGCAATACCAGCCAACCGAGGCTCAGCCCGAGATAGAGCGGCCACGAGTGCTGCAACGCTTTGCGGAACGACCCGGCGACGAAGGTCCGCTCGAAGAGCAGCACAATCACGGGCGCCGTTACCATCACTTCTTTGCAAGTCATCCCGAGCGCGCAGGCGAGCGCCGCCGCGACGAGCCATCCCTTGCGGGCCGCGGGAGACGTCGCGGTCCAATAGCGCAGGCTGGCGAGCAACGTCGCCAGGTAGAAACAAGCCATCATCAATTCGGTGCGCTGCGAGACATACTCGACCGCTTCGGTCTGCAGCGGGTGCACCTCCCAGACGAGCGCCACGGCGATCGCCAGCGGGCCGGCCGCCCGCTCGAATCGTCCGCCAAAATAAGGCAACCGCAAAACGCGGCCGACAATCGCCCATAACAAAATCGCCGAGACGATATGCACGCACAGGTTAAAGACGTGATAGCCGGCGGGGTTGAGGCGGCTAAAGTGGTAATTGATCGCCAATGTAAGATTTACCAGCGGGCGACCGGCGGTGACCGTGTCTCTTGCAGGCGTTAATGGGCCATTCTGGCCTGGCTCGCCAAGCAGGGGCCAAAGCTTCACGATCGAAGCATTTTGAAGGACTGAGTTGCGATCGTCGAAGAAAAATGGCGCATGAATGGCCCGGCCGTAGACCACCCAGCCAGCGCCGGCTAAGAGCGCGATGACCGCCAAATTCACTGCCCAATCGGTAGTGACGCGTGAATTTTCGGACGGCGGCTCGGTGACCTCTTGGGCCGCTTCGGCCACATTCTCCGCCGCCGCGTCGTGTTGGGAAGTGTCCTCCTGGCTAACCATCCACCTGCTCCGCATGCGTCTCGTTGCTGGGGCGCGCGCTACCACGCGATCGAACTAAGATTATGGTCAGAATAATCCCCTCTGCAACGCGGCGGCGCGATTCGGCTGGGATGAATTCCAAAGGACTCCTTCAAGGATACTTCAACTTCATCACGTACGCCTGCCAGTCAGTTTGAAACTCCTGCATGTCGTCGACGCCGAGCGTCTTTTTCAGCGTTTCGTAGCCGGTGGGGTCGGTCCGGCGGTTGGCGTAGAAGTCGTGATAGAATCGCTTCAGCAGGCCGCGCTCTTGCAAGTAATAGCACAAATAACGGGCCTGCGAATAATTGGTCCCTGGATCGGCCGTGTAGAACTTGCCGCCGGTCTGACCGCAGAAGAATTCGAAGCTGGGGACGCGCTCGGCGCGGATCGCTTTTTGCAATCCGGCCAGCCGCCAGTTGGTCTGCCCGCGGATCCGCCCGTCGGCCTCGCCGCATTGTTCATAGAGCGAACCGAGCCCCTCGTTCAACCAGTCAGGGCAGTCGCGAAAATTCGCGTGCACAAACGGATGCACGATCTCATGCACCAGCGTCCCGCCGCCGGTCGAAATGTTCATTACGAGCGCATGCTGTTGCGGCGAGTAATAGCCGTACGGCGTCGTCGGTTTGGTTCCCCAGAGTTGTTCAACGTTCGACTCATAGCTTTCATTGTCCTTGAAGAGCCAAACGTCGATAATGTGGTCTGGATCGCTGGCGAAATACTCGGCCTTCAGTCGTTTGACGGCCCATTGGACGGTGTCGGTTGCGCGCTGCTGGATGGTGGCCGGCGGCTCGTCGCCGACGACGACAAACGGCGGCTCGATCAACACTTTGAAGTCCGCGCTGGGGAGCCGCTCTTTCAATTTCAGAATGTGCTGGCAGTATTCGGCC
>DASXPZ010000265.1:0-2000 GCA_036493275.1 Pirellulales bacterium | reverse complement strand
GCCGAGCCGCTTCGAGATCGCGCGTGACGATCGCGTCGGTGTGGCGCGAGCCGTAACGGTTGATATGCTCGATCGCTTCTGTCAACGAATCGACCACTTTGACCGAGAGGATCGGACCGAGATATTCGGCCGCATAATCTTCAACGGTCGCGACGTGGGCTGCAGGAATCTGGCGCCGCGCGCGATCGTCGCCGCGCAACTCGATTCCCTTTTGCGTCAGCTCGGCGGCCGCCTTCGGCAGAAACGCCTCGGCCACGTCGGCGTGCACGAGCAGCGACTCCGCCGCGTTGCAGACCCCCATTCGCTGGCATTTGGCGTTAATCAAAATCCGTTGCGCCATCGCCAGATCGGCCGCCCGATCGACGTAGACGTGGCAATTGCCGGTGTAGTGCTTCAGCACGGGCATTTTGGCTTCGGCCACTACGCGGCGAATGAGGTCTTCGCCGCCGCGCGGGATGACCAGGTTGATCTGTTCGTTCAGCTTGAGCAAATGCCCAACTGCCGCGCGATCGATCGTCGCCACCAGTTGAATAGCATCGGGCGGAACGCCCGTTTCGGCCGCCGCCGCGGAGAGCAGGTCGACAATCGCCCGGTTCGAATGAGCCGCCTCTTTGCCGCCGCGCAAGATCACGGCATTACCGCTTTTGACGCAGATCGCCGCGGCGTCGGCAGTCACATTCGGGCGTTATTCGTAGATGAAGAAAACGACCCCCAGCGGAACGCGAATCTTTTGCACTTCCAATCCGTTGGGACGGATCGTCGATTCGATCAACTGTCCGATCGGTTCGGCCTGCGCGGCGACTTCTTCCATGCCGCGGGCCATCGACTCGATCGACGCCGGAGAAAGCCGCAGTCGATCGATCTGCGCCGGCGAAAGTCCGAAGCTGGGAGCGGCTGCCAAATCTAGCGCGTTGGCGGCCATGATCGCTGCTTGTCGGTCGCGCAACAGCGCCGCGCCACGTCGCAGGAAGCGATCCTTCACCGCGCCCGGCAGCGTGGCCAGCGGCGTGCTAGCCGCGCGGGCGCGTTGGGCAACCTCAAGACAATAAGCGTCCAGGTCCGCGGCGCCGGTCGGAGCGTCGGAGGCTTTCTGCGTGGTTTTTTCGGCTGTGGCCATCGGACGGACCTGAGAGAGTGCGTGAAC
The DNA here is from genome assembly GCA_036493275.1 of Pirellulales bacterium. GTDB lineage: Bacteria > Planctomycetota > Planctomycetia > Pirellulales > JACPPG01 > JACPPG01. Next base: position 856 of record DASXPZ010000265.1, on the reverse strand, counting down.
ATGCGAAATCCAGTCGGCCGCTGCGCAGAGAATAGATCCGCGCCGCAGCGAGTTTCACCATGTAAGTATCGCTCTCTCCTGGAGTTGGGTCAACGCCGGTCCCAGGGCCGAAATGAGTGTTTCGGGCGGAGAAATCGACGAAATCGCAGCGGCCGCGGCGCTCTTCGACTGCCAGCAACGAAATCGCTACTTGCCTTCCGCCGCCTGCGGAGACGCGGCTGGACGTTGGACACTCCCCGACGCCGAAATCCGGTTGGTGGCGATCGGCAGCTCCACGATGGCGACGGCGCCCCCTCCCGGAACATTGTCGACGTCGATTTTGCCGCCATGTCCGGAGACGATGCCATACGCCAGGCTGAGCCCCAGCCCAGTTCCACCTTCCGACTGCCGCGTGGTGTAAAAGGGATCGAAGACGCGGCTGCGGTCCATGTCGCTCATGCCGCGGCCGTTGTCGCGCACGGTGACGCGCACCACAGTCCCAGCGAGCTGCGTGCGGATGGCAATCTTCGGCGAGTCGGTGGCGGCTTCAATTCCGTTGCGAATCAAGTTGATGACCACCTGCTCCAGCTCGAGCGGATTCAACACGACTTGCGGGAGGCTCTCCTGCAAGTCCAGCACGATCGCGCCGCCACGATTGGCGGCATAAGATCGAGTCAACTCGGCCGCGGCCCGCACGACAAGGTTGACGTCGTCTGGCCAGCGTTCCGAGGGATCGTTCCGCTGCGCGAAATGCAACACGTTCTTGACGATCTTGCCGCAACGTTTGGCGTTGGCGACGATCTCCTGCAGGTAGGGGTCGATCTTGCCGGCTTCCGCCGGGTTGGTCGAGGATTGCAGCACATGCTCCGCCGAGAGG
>DASXPZ010000264.1:0-5368 GCA_036493275.1 Pirellulales bacterium | reverse complement strand
CAGCCGATAGAGTCAAGCCTACCGCCGGCCAAATTTCCCACTAGAAATCAGCCGCGCGACTTGGCATACTCGTCTTCAGCCATGGGAACTGAGGCGTGATACTGGCGAATGCATTCGCTGGGCAGGGCTGTTAACGTGTCTGCGACGAGGGCCGTTCTTCCTCCCGCGGACAAAAGAACTTGTTCTAAAGAACTCGTTCTGCGGCCCGTCATCTGTCCTCTTCGCTTGCGGCCAAGCGCTCGCGCGGCGTGCTGTCCCAGCGTCGAGCAGGCGGGCAACCGCAAGCGATCGCGAATTCTCATGTGGAAGGGCGCGCCATCACGGAGGGAGCTCAATTGCAGCGGGCCGGAGATCTACGGGCTGTCGGTCATCGGAGACAGACTCGCCGCAAGGATTCAGCCTCTACTAGACAGGTCCAGGATTGTCACTGCCGAGGAATCGGGGGCCGGACACGCGATTGCCTGCGCCGCTTCGTAGCGCAAGTGAGACCCGTCGTGATCGCCAACAAAAAGCGATTCGACACCAAAGAACAAATTTTAGCGCCGATTCATAAGACCGGTTTGCCGCTCAAAACACAACCCGTGTCGCCAGCGACTTTCAGGTTTCGGGTAGGCGCTTAAGAGCCGGCCATCCCGCGACGGAGACGTCCGAAAAAGATGTTTCGTGTGTCAAAATACGCGCCTGCGCGAGCCCCACTCGCGCCGGCGCGTTTTTATTTTGTTCGGCGCCGCGCGGGCACGCATCCGTGAGCCGCCTGGCGCTAGCCTGCGGGTTCTTCGTGTTCGGGGCGCCTCGCAAATTCACCCGCGGCTAGCGCCGATCGGCTCACACGCCCTCGCCGACGCATGTCTTCGTCGTGTCGTTGTGCCGTCGTGGTAACAACAACGAAGCGCAGTAGGAAAGAGAACCACAACGATACGACGGCACAAAGAAGTAAGCGATTGGATTGAACGGCGCTAACGGGCGAAACAACCACTCGTCTCGCGCGGCGCGAGCCCCAGGTACCCTCTGGGTGCGGCTCGCTCCCGCGAACCACCTTCTTCCGAGGGGAGAAGGGTTTTGGATTCAGACGGTCAATTCGGAAAATATCGTAGCGAGGGCCGACGCGCCGGAATTCTCATCAGGCAAATATCTCAGTCGTCACGTTCCCCGCCACGTCGGTCAATCTGAAGTCTCGTCCCGCGTAGCGGTACGTCAGCCGTTCGTGGTCGAGGCCCATTAGCGCGAGCAGCGTCGCGTGCAGGTCGTTCATATGCATCTGGCCTTCGACCGCGTGAATGCCGTATTCGTCCGTGGCGCCGTAGGAAAAGCCGCGCTTGACTCCGGCGCCGGCCAGCCACATCGGGTAGCCGGTGATGTTGTGATCTCGCCCATCCTCGCCTTGCGCGGTGGGCTGGCGGCCGAACTCGCTACCGAACAAGACCAGCGTCTCTTCGAGCAGGCCGCGCCGCTGGAGATCGGTGAGCAGCGCCGCAGTGGCCTGGTCGGTGGCGGCGCAATTATTGATCAAGCCCTTGTGCAGATTGTTATGATGATCCCAGCCGGGCTGGCAGATCTCGACGAATCGCACGCCCGCCTCGCTCAGCCGGCGAGCCATCAGGCATTGCCGCGCGAAGCTGCCGGCCGCGCCGGGCTTCACGCCGTATTCGTCTTGCACATGCCGCGGCTCGCGCGAGATATCGAGCAATTCCGGCACGCGCCCCTGCATCTTGAATGCCAGTTCGTACGATTGAATCATCGCCTCGACTTCGTCCGGAGCGCCCGGCGTGCGCGCCAGGTCGCGATTCATCTGCTCTACCAGGTCGATCTGCCGGCGCTGCAGCCGGGCGTCGAGCTGCGCCCTCAGATTCGGCAAAAAGCCGGTGTCGTTGATCCGCGTCCCTTGAAAGTGCGCCGGCAGAAACGCGCTACCGTAGTTGGCCGTGCCGCCAAAGTTGGGCGGGGGATTGATGGTGATATAGCCCGGCAGGTCCTGGTTCTCTGTCCCCAAGCCGTACATCAACCAGGCGCCCATCGAGGGGCGCGTGAGCGAAGCAAGCGCGGCGCCGGTGTGGAGCTGCATCACGGCCTCGGGGTGGGCCGGCGTGTCGGTGTACAGACCGCGGACAAAGCAGAGATCGTCGACATGCTTTGCCAGATGGGGATAGAGCTCCGAGACCCACGTCCCGGTCTGGCCATGTTGCGCGAATTTGAACTTCGAGGCGACGAGCGTGCCGCCGCCGGGGCCGACCTGGCCGTCGCTGGCTTGCAGCTTCGGCTTGTATTCCCAGGTATCGACCTGCGAGATGGCCCCCTGCATAAAACAGAAAATGATCCGCTTGGCCTTGACCGGAAAATGCGCCGGCTTGGGGGCAAGCGGATTGGGCGCCTGCGCTCCTTCGGCCGCGGCCCGCGACGGCGCGGCGTTCTGACCGAGCATGCCGGCCAGCGCCAGGTAGCCAAAACCGGCGCTCGCGCCCTTGAGCGCCTGTCGCCGCGTGAATGCGCCGCGAGCTTGCGGCGGCAATTGCGAATCGAACATTCGAGATCCTTCGTCTTTCGAGCTTCGTCAACGCATCGATTAAGTGGCGCCAATGCTGGCTTGTCCCGCAGTGACTTGGAGCGAGCAATGGTCGGTTTAGTTATTTCAAGTAACGAAATTCAGCCGAGCCAACGAGCGCCTGGCAGAAGCTGGCCCAGGCGGCTGCGCGAGGGCTCGACGCCTGAACCGACTCTTCGACAATTGGATCGTCCGTTTGATCGGCTTCGTCCGGATTCGCCGGTGGCTTGGCAGCGCCCGTTTTTGGCGCAGCCGGGCTGGCCGCGTCAGGCTTGCTCTTTTCGCCGGCCGGCGCTTCTTCGGCCGCGGCCACTTGTTCCTGCGACGGTTTCTTGGGCGCCGCGGGCTTGTTTGCGATTGGGCGAGCCGACGCCACGGCCCCTTCGAACTCCGCGATGTATCGCGTTGCTCGTTCAATCTCTCGTGGCGTGGCCGGGCGGGCCAGCGTCAATCGGTACGCGCGGTCGACGCGCGCAGCGTCGTCCAGATCGCTCTCGCCAATCAACTGTTCGGCCAACCGCAGCGATTGCCGCCGCACGAAGACGTCGTTCAGAAAATAAAGGGCCTGCGTTGCCACGGTGGTCGTATCGCGATTGCCCGCCACCATTCCTTGCTCGGCGAAATCGAAGACTTCGAGCGCGCGGGGCGTTATTCCTCTCAGCAGCGGCAGATAAACGCTGCGCCGCGCGCTCGCGGCGATGGCCGTTTCCAGCCGGCGAGCCTCGGGCCCGTTGTTTCGCAGCTCGACGACTTTCAATTCCTGCGCCGGCGAACCTTCGGGGCGCGTCCGATCGAGCTTGCCCGCCGCCGCGAGCGTGGCGTCGCGAATCTCTTCGGCGTCGAGCCTGCGAGGACTATGCCGCCAGAGGAGTCGATTGCCGGGATCCGCCGCCAGATTCTCCGGCGTCGCCTCGGCGCTCAATTGATATGCGCGCGAGAGAACGATCGATCGCACCAGTCGTTTCACAGACCAGCCGTCGCGGACGAACTGCGCCGACAGATGATCGAGCAACTCGGGATGCGAAGGAAGATCTCCCTTGACGCCGAAGTTATCGACGCTTTTTACCATTCCCTGCCCAAACAGATGACGCCAAACGCGATTGACCATCACGCGCGGCGTGAGCGGATTCTTCGCGTCGGTCAGCCAGTGAGCCAGCTCAAGACGGCCGCTATGACCGTCGCTGATTTGCGGTTGATCTTGCCAGTGGATGACCGAGAGAAATCCGCGGGGGGCGACGGGGCCCAATTGCTCGGACTCACCCCGGACGCGAATCTCGGTGTCGCCGATCTTGCTGGCCTCTCGCGCGCCCAGAATCACGTTGCTGCTGCGACTGGCCGGATCGGCAAGCGCCGCGTGCTCCGCCATCATCTTATTGAGATGCTGTCGCGCGACTTGTCGCTTGGTGCGGCCATCGGGGCCCGGTTCGTCCGGCGAAGTGCCTTCGCGAACCGCTTTCAACGCGGCGCGGGCTTCGGCCACCGCCTGCTTTGCCGCTTCGAGCTGGCGAGTCACCTCAGGATCAGTCTTGGCGTCGGGCTCGTCGGGCAACAGCAACATCGACGAATCGTAATAGTCGAGACCTCCGCCCCCCATCTTGTTGCGCAAACCGGAACACAGATCGGTGCTGTGGAAAATGCCGGCCAAGGCGTAATAGTCGGTCGTGGGGATCGGATCGAACTTGTGATCGTGGCAACGAGCGCAACTGGCGGTGAGACCCAGGAACGAGCGGCTGACGGTGTCGATCTGCTCGTCGATGTTGTCCATGACGAAGCGGACTTTGAACCGCTGATTGACGTCTTTGACGCCGAGAGCCAAGAAACCGGTCGCCGTGAGCAGCTCGCGGCGCTCTTCTGGCGAAACGGGCGGCAGCAGGTCGCCGGCGATTTGCTCGTGGATGAATCGATCGTACGGCTTGTCTTTGTTCACCGCGTCGATAACGTAATCTCGATAACGCCAAGCCTGCGGATAGGGGAGATTGCGGGAAGAACCGGTCGACTCGCCGTAGCGGGCGACGTCGAGCCAGTGCCGTCCCCAGCGCTCGCCGAACGCTGGCGAGGCCGACAGCCGATCAACCAGCTTGGCCACCGCGCCCTCCGAAGTATCGGCCACGAAGGCTTCGACTTCTTCCGGCGTGGGAGGAAGACCCGTCAGATCGAACGACAAACGGCGGATCAAAGTGCCGCGGTCGGCGTCGGGCGCCGGCTTGAGTTGTTTCGCTTCGAGGGCGGAGAGGATAAAGGCATCGACGTCGCTGCGAGGCCAGGCGTTTTCGATGACCGCGGGTGGCGCCGCGATTTTGAGCGGCTGCCAGGCCCAATGATTTTTGCGGAGCGCGTCGTATTCGGGATTCGGCTTGCCGAGATCGCTTGGTGCTTCGACTTTTGGCCAGGCGGCGCCCTCTCCGATCCACTTTCTCAGGTCGGCGATCTGCTCCGGCGAGAGTTGCTTTTTCGGCGGCATCTTCAATTCTTCGTCGGTGTAGCTCACCGCCAGAATCAGCAGGCTCTTTTTCGGATCGCCCGGCGCGATGGCCGCGCCGCGCCCGCCGCCGTTGAGCAGGCCATTGCGATCGTCGACGCGCAGGCCCCCTTTGGAATTGGTGTCTGCGGAGTGGCAAGTGTAGCAATTATCGATGAGCAGCGGGCGGATCTTCTTTTCGAAGAATTCGAGCCGCGCGGCTTCGCCGCCGGCGGGCTCTTCGGCCGAGGCGCGGGAAACGTCCAGCAAAAAACTGCCCGAGAGGAGCAGCGAGAGCAAACCGAAAATAATCAGCCGTGGATAGAGGATCATGGCGCTTTTGCCTTCCATGCGGAATGATTCTGTGTGAG
>DASXPZ010000263.1:0-4403 GCA_036493275.1 Pirellulales bacterium | reverse complement strand
CGATTGCGCGCTCCGCGCGAACACGGCTCGGTGCTGATCGATCCGCCGCTGGCCGACGTCTCGCAGATGGTCGCTCGCAACCAGGTGCGCAGCGCCGCCGCCAACTATCAACTCCACGGTCGCTCACTCGCCGAGCTCTCTGCGCGCGGACGAGCCGATCTGGTCGCCGCCGCGCACCGCTACACCAGCGCCTATCGAAAGATCGACGACGCCTCGCCCACCGAGCGGCTTTATCTCGCGGGGCATCAGCCCGAGCTGTTTCATCCCGGGGTCTGGTTCAAGAATTTTGTCCTGAGCGGGCTGGCGCGCGGCGGCCGCGCCACGGCAGTGAACCTGGTGATTGATAGCGACACGATCAAGCACGTGGCGGTGCGCGTGCCGGGAGGCTCGGCGTCGGCGCCGGCGGTCGAATCGACGCCGTTCGATGCGTCGGCCGATGAAATCCCGTTTGAAGAGCGCGACATCGAAGACCGCTGCCTGTTCAATACCTTCGGCCAGCGAGCGGCCGATACTCTGCGACCGCTGGTCGCGCATCCGCTGTTGTGCAAGTTCTGGCCGCTGGCGCGGGCCCGCGCGCAGGCGACGCCGAACTTGGGAGAATGTATCTCGCAGGCGCGGCACGTGCTGGAAGGCGAATGGGGGCTGTCGACGTTGGAGCTGCCGCAAAGCCAGGTCTGCGCGCTCGAATCGTTCCACTGGTTCACGGCCCATCTGTTGGCGGAGCTGTCGCGGCTGCGCGACGTTTATAATGAATCGATCGACGCCTACCGCATCGCCAATCGGGTTCGCAGCGCGAACCACCCGGCGCCCAACCTGGCCGAAGACGGCGAGTGGATGGAGGCGCCCTTCTGGCTTTGGAGCACGGCCAGTCCGCGACGACGGCGGCTGTTCGTTCGCCGCGACGGCGACCGGCTGACCCTCTCGAACCGGCGCCGGATCGAGTTCGACTTGCCGCTGCCGGCCGGCGACGCTAGCAGCGCGGTCGAAGTGCTGGCCGACCTGCCGCGGCGCGGAATCAAGCTCCGCAGCCGGGCGCTGATCACGACGCTCTTCGCCCGCCTGTTACTTTCGGATCTGTTCATCCATGGCATCGGCGGAGCTAAATACGACCAACTGACTGACGAAATCGTGCGGCGCTTCTTCGGTCTCGAGCCGCCCGAATACCTGGTTCTATCGGCCACGCTCCATCTGACGGGAAGCCAGGGGGACACCGCCGCGGACGAAACCGCGCGGCTTGATAGCGCCCTACGCGATCTTGAATATCATCCGGAAAAATATCTTGACCGACTTTATCCTTGGCGCGACGCCCCGGTCGACGTGGCGCATTGGGTGGAGCTCAAGGCTCGCTGGCTGGCCACGGAGCAGACCCGGGCCAATGCGCGGCAACGCTGTCACGCGATCCGCGCGGCGAACGAAGCGCTGCAAGCCTGGGTTGAGGCGCCGCGCCGCGAGCTGTTGCGCCAGCGGCAAGAAGCCGCGCGTTCCGCGCGGGCCCGAGCGGTCCTGGCCTCGCGCGAGTACGCCTTCTGCCTCTACCCGGAGGAGCCCCTGCGGGATTTTTTGCTGGCATTCTCGCGAGCAACTCCCTAGAATCTTGTCAAGACGGATCGAAGATTCTAAGAGCGGAAAGGATTCACGCCGATGAGTGCAGCGCTTTCAGTCTTAGCAGGCGCAGCGTCACGCGCGCGGCCGGACGCGGAAAACAAGGGCCAAACGCCTTTGGGGCAGCATACTTCGTCGGCGAAATCGGCCGCGAGACCGCGGATTCGGGGGCAAATGGTCGCATCCAAGCGGACTGCTCGATCGCGCCGCCAGCGCGCGATTTCCATGACCACCGCCGTCGCCGCGGCGCCAAACCCAGCGGCCACGCGGACCCGTTCCGCCCAAGGCGTCGGTAGCCAAACCGGGGCAGGCGGTCCTTCAGGCGTTAGCAGTCCATCCTCCGGGGTTGCCGAGTTCCCCCAGCTTTCCCGCGCTGCGCGACGCGCGGAAAAAAGAAAAACGCCGCCGTTGGCGCTCTACGACGCCGGGGCGCGGGTGGCCGTGGGCTCGGCCGGCGATCATCCGGGCGTGCAACAATTGCTGACGTCGATCTTCCAGGGTCCGTCGCGCGACGAATTCTCCGGTCTGCTCGACGATCCGTTTTACGAACCGCGCCATCGCCTCTTGGTGCAGCGCGGCGATCAAACGGTGTCGCATCTACTTCTGAGCAAGCGCGTGATGCAGTTCGGATCGCTCAGCTTTCCGACCGATTGCCTCTCCTGGCTCGGCACGTTGCCCGAATTCCGCGAGCATGGTTTTGCCTCGCGGCTGCTTCGCGCTGCCGAAGAATCGATGCAACGCGACGGCGCCGTGCTTGGCGTGCTAAAGACTTCAATTCCCCATTTCTTCCGCCGCTTTGGTTGGGCGCTCTGCGGACGACACAGCCAAGGGCAGGCAGGCAGCCGCGATTTGCTCGCGCAACTCTCGGCGGGCGGGCTTATTCCGGGGCAAGCGTCGGTCGGCATTCGGCCGTGGCGCCAGGTGGAATTGCCGGCGCTGATGCGACTTTACAATCAACGCATGGCGGGACGCGCCGGGCACGTCGAACGAACCGAGGCCTATTGGCGCTGGCTCGTCAGCCGCAAGTGTTTCGAGCGACTCTACGTCGCCGTCGACGGACACGATAATTTCGAGTTGGAAGACGATCCGGCAAAGATCGTCGGCTATTTGATCATGCGCGAAGATCGAGTGCTGGAACTGGTGGCCGGCAATAGCCATCCCCACGTGGCGCGCGAGCTGCTGGCCCGCGCTTGCAGCGAGGCGATCGAGCGCGACTATCATATGGTCACGCTCCACGCGCCGGCGGATGATCCGCTACTGGCGATCTTCGAAGTCGCGGGCGGCACGCTGCAATCCGGCGAGTGGCGCCAGGGCGAAGTCTATATGACGCGCCTGATGAACCCTACCGGCTTTCTCAAAATGCTTTGCCCGGAGCTTCATCTACGGGCCGAACGAGCGCGGTTGACCCGTCCCTGCGAGTTGGGGCTGTTGGTCGACGGCGAAAAGTATCGGCTGATCGTGTCGCGCCGCAGCGTCAAGCTGAGCCGGAACAAAATTGGCCGCAGCTACCTGGCCTGCACGTTGGCCAACTTCACGCGACTGGTGATGGGGCACTTCGATATCGACGAAGCGATCGCGGCCGGCCGCTTGCGATCTTCAACCCAGTTGGCCGCCGAGACGGCCCGCGTCTTGTTCCCTCAATTGCCCCTCTGGCGCCCGCCGCTGGACGAAGTCGGGACGTGACGGCGCCGCAGCAGGGTCTGGCGCCACGGGATGGGACCAACGATTCGTTTCCGCGAGACAGTTGGCTGATCGATATGGGCCCGAGGGCGGCATACGCCAGGGCTTCCGCCCGTTCTCCCTCGGCTATCGCTGATCCACTATCCAGGAATCCGTAGGGCCTTGGCGCTGCCGTCTGACGGGGATCTAACGGATTGTCGGCATCCCCTTCATCTTGTCTGGAGTGCTATACTAGATGCGCCGAAGATCGGGGGGGAGTTGCGATGTCTGGGCCCGGTTTGCCGCCGGGGAGGTCGCTCCACCGAGCAATCGGCCGCGAGAGCAGCGTCGTGAGACAACTGGGCTACACGGACCGCGATCGTCACGGATTGGCACAACAGGCGAGAGAGTAGAGATGACGGCAAGCACTAAGGACCTGGCGACTCCGGCCGTATTCGGATTGCCAAACCAACTCACTACGCTGCGGCTGGCGCTGGCCGTGGTGCTGTTTGTCCTGATGTCGTTCAAATTTTATCAGTCGGCGCTCATCGTCTTCATGCTCGCCGCGGCGACCGATTGGCTCGACGGGTTTCTGGCCCGCAAGTATGGGCTGATCACCACGCTCGGCCGGATCCTCGATCCGTTCGCCGACAAGATCGTGGTCTGCGGCACGTTCATCCTGCTGGCGGCCATTCCGGAGATGCAGCGCTATCTGCCGGCCTGGATGGTGGTGGTCATCGTCGGCCGAGAGTTGCTGGTCACGGCGCTGCGAAGTTTTCTGGAGCAACAAGGACAAGACTTTTCGGCCGTGATGAGCGGCAAGCTGAAAATGGGGCTGCAATGCGCAGCCGCCATGGCGGCGCTCGTCTTCCTCTCATACGAACCAGGCGAAGCCCAGACGTGGTTGGTATATACGCTCCACGGCACGATTTGGGCCGCGGTGCTGCTCACCGTCTACTCCGGCGTGGCTTATGTCCGCACGGCGATTGGGCTGTTGAGCGCTTGAGAGAGCGCAAGCTTTCGGGCGGAGCGGACGGGAGGCCAAACGCTTCCGCGACCGCCGTTGCTCGAAATTGAACGAGGTTCAAAGGCCGTATGCCAGACGCTGAGACCATTGCCCGGACCGCGATTGCCGGGCTTGC